>DASRQP010000353.1:0-4623 GCA_035696585.1 Candidatus Acidiferrales bacterium
CGGTGGCGACACCGCGTGGATGGATACCGGCTCGGAGACGAACATTTATCTTCCGCGCGTGAAGTGGCTGCCGAATTCACAGCAACTCGCGATCCAGCGTTTGACCCGGGCGCAGAATCGCCTCGATTTGATGTTTGCCGACGCTTCGAGCGGCGCTTCGAGAATCATCCTCACCGAAACGGACAAGTATTGGATCAATCTGAGTGAAGATCTCTATTTCTTCTCTGATGGCTCGAAATTCCTGTGGTCCAGCGAGCGTTCCGGCTACCGCCATCTCTATCTCTACAGCATCGAAGGCAAGCAACTCGAGCAACTCACCAGCGGCGACTGGCAAATTTCGGATATTTCCGGTTTTGGTCCCGGCGGTGAGAACGGCTTGGCCGTCGATGAAGCCCGCGGCAACGTCTATTTCGTCACGAACAAAGACAACGTAACCGAATCGCAGCTCTATCGCCTTTCGCTTGCCGACAAAGGCCTCACCCGCGTCACGCGCGATGCGGGCACAAATTCCGTTGAAATGTCGCCCGATGCGCAATACTTCGTCGACACATTTTCCACCTCGATGACGCCGCCGCGCCAGGATCTTGACCGCATCGACGGCACGCGCGTCGCCCTTCTCGACGAAAATGAAGTCGCGGAGCTGGCCGGCTACAATTTCTCGCCAGTAAAATTTTTTACCGTCAGCGCCGACGACGGCACGCGGCTCCACGCCATGATGATTCTGCCGCGCAATTTCGATCCCTCACGCAAGTATCCTGTGCTGGTCAGCGTCTACGGTGGACCGCACGCGCAGGAAGTCCGCAACGCGTGGGGCGGCGTGAATTTCCTGTGGCACGAATTGATGGCTGAGAAAGGCTACGTTATTTTCACCGTCGATAATCGCGGCTCCTACGGCCGCGGCCACGTTTTCGAAACGCCCGTTTACCATCATTTCGGCAAAATCGAATTGCAGGATCAACTCGCGGGCGTGCGCTGGCTCAAATCGCAATCGTTCGTGGATCCCTCGCGTATAGGCATTTGGGGCTGGAGCTACGGCGGCTACATGACGCTCTATTCCATCCTGAACGCGCCCGATACTTTCAAAGCCGCCGTCTCCGTTGCGCCTGTCACCGACTGGAAGCTCTACGACACGATTTACACCGAGCGCTACATGAGCACGCCGCAGGAGAATCCCGAAGGCTACAAAGATTCGTCTCCGGTCACCTACGCGTCGCATTTGCAGAGCCAGTTGATGGAAGTCCACGGCACGGGCGACGACAACGTTCACTTCGCAAACACGTCGGAAATGCTCAATGGCTTCATCGCCGCCGGAAAATATCCGGCCGCTCTGATGATTTTTCCCGGACGCGGCCATCCGATTTCGGATCGCCCGGCGCGCGTTCAGCTTTTCGAACGCATCACCGAGTTTTTTCTGAAGAATCTCTGATGCGGCCCAAACGCTGGCGCGGCAATTTTATAGGGAGATGACGATGCGATTTAAATTCCTGGTGCTTGCCGTTTCGATTTGCATTCTCGTTTGTGCCGGCATTGCCCAAGCGCCCGCTGCCTTCACGCTTCACGACCTCGGCAATGGCGCGTGGGCCGCGATCGATAATCCTGCCGCCAAGGCCGCGCGCTCCGGCGCGAACGCCGGCTTCGTGATTGGCTCCGATGGCGTCGCGGTGATCGACACGTTCGAAAACGTCGCCGCCGCGCAATCGCTCCTGGATGAAATCCACAAGAAAACGAACCGGCCGGTGCGGTTCGTCGTCAACACGCATTACCATCTCGACCACGTCGCGGGCAACAGCATCTTTGCCAACGCTGGCGCAACAATCCTGGCGCAGGAAAATGTCCGGTCATGGGAGCGCACTGAGAACGCGAAATTCTTCGGCCCGAAAATCACCACGCAGCAAAAAGAGGAAGTGGAATCGCTCGGCCTGCCCTCGATCACTTATAAGAACGGTGTCACGTTGTACCTCGACCGTCGCGCGCTGGTCGTTCGTTCTCTGCTCGGCCATACAGGAGGCGATTCGGTGATTTACGATTCTTCCGCGAACGTCGTCTTCTGCGGCGATTTGTTTTGGAATCACACGTTGCCGAATCTAATCGACGCCTCTACAAAACCCTGGATCGCCTCGCTCGATACACTTCTCGCCGACTATCCATCCGCCACATTTGTTCCCGGTCACGGAAACGAACCCGGCCACGCAGCCGATGTTCGCGATTTTCGCGGTTACCTGGTGGACCTGCGAGCTTTCATTCAGAAGGCTCGGGCGGACGGCAAATCCGGGGATGCGCTTGTGGATGCCGTGCTGCCCCAGCTGCAGCAGAAGTACGGCTCTTGGAATTTCTTCGCGTTCGCGAAGAGCGACATCAAATACACCGACGCGGAATTGCGGGGTACGAAAAGAATTCCAGAACCGCCGGCTAAATAGTGGGGAAATTCTGGATAGAAAGTTTTAACGGAAAAGCAAGTACTTCTAGTTTTCCCAGCGATTTCTTGTGCCGTGGTGCGGCTCGTCGCTGTCCGTGCGAATCACCAAGCTGACAAGCGGCAGTTCAATCGTGTCATCGTTCTTTTTTGGCGGCTCTGCATTCCACGGCGCAATCCAGTAATCCACCGCGAGCCACAAGCTATACGATGGACGCGCCATGGCGAGGCACACCAAAGTTCCGAACGCGATCCACAGAAGATTTTTCGTCATGTAGGAAAGGTGCGTGAATTCGGGCATGAACAAAGTGGGAACGAAAATCGCCAGGAAAATTCCGGCGGAGAGCACGTAATCCAAATACATCGCGCCCGCGTAATAGCCCGATTCCGGATAAAATGACAGCCCGCATACCGGGCATTCATCGCGCATTTTGAAGAAACTCTCAAAGACGCGCCCGTCGCCACATTTCGGGCAACGAAAGCGTAGTCCACGGCTGACTGCTTGGAGAAAGCCCGCCTTCATTCGCGTCTCCGCTCTAAAAGTATTACCCCTCGGCAGTCCAAATTTCCGCGCCTTAACTTAGATGCTCTTTGTAACTTATTGGACGCATGCAGGGAGCCGTTCGTTGCGCCCCGCGTCTAGCGTCAAACCGCTGCGTGAAGTGGGCACTACTGCAGTTTCGCATATTCGGCGCGCGCTTGTTTCAGAACAGGAATGTCCGGGTCGGCATTCTTCCAGAACGCAAGAAAATCCTGATACGCCGTCCGCGCTCCAGACTGGTCGCCCTCAAGGACACGCGCACGGGCTAAACCGAGGCGCGCGAGCGGATACACAACGTCGAAGGCAAATGCGCCGTGATGGTCGAGGATGAATTGAAATTCGGCGGCCGCGCTTTTGCCGTCCTTAGCCCGCAGATTGACCATTCCGAGAACGTAACTGTACTCGTGTCCCGGAGCCAGCCGATATTGCTCCGCTGGCTTAAGTATCATCAGAGCCTCTTGCGTTTTGCCGCTGCTGAGCGCTACTAGCGCGCGAATAATTGGCAAGTCAATCGCGTTGAGCAGAGTATCTTGCGGATTCTTCTTGGCCAGTTGATCTAGAATCTTTTCGGCCCGCGCGGAGTCTCCTGTAACGGCAAGGACATCCACGGCGCCTGGAGGCGGATTTTCCGGGTCCAACGAAATTGCTTTTTCGGCATCGGCTTGCGCTTGCTGCGTGTAGCCATACAGCGCTTCCGCACCCGCAATTCCGGCCATCGCCGACGCTGCCTGATCGTTCAGGTGACGTTGAATCGCCAGCGGAATGAATTGCTCGAAGATCGCCTTCGACTTTGCGAACTGGCCCAGCACCATATCGGTCGATGCCTCGAGGGGAGCCAGATTCGCTTCGGTGCCGTTGGATTTGGCCCATTGCACTTGTTCCTGCATCCCCGCAGCGTCTTCCTGAATAAATGCAATCGTCCACAGCCCCTGATGATATCCCCCAGCGGATGGCGATTGGGCGAGGCCCTTTTGGAAAATGGCTTTCGCTTCATCGAATCGGTTTTGGAACTGATAAATCTGGCCAAGTAAACCGGCGGCGATGGCATTACTCGAGTCAATGCGCAGGGCCTCAAGACACGCTTGCGCGGCTTTATCGAATTGCCCCATCTGTGTGTACAGGTTACCCAGGTTGATTCTCGGAATGATGTCGCGCGGGTAGGTTTGCTGCCAAAGCTCATAGGTTTGCTCGGCCTTGTTCAAGTCGCCTGTCACGAACTGGTAGTAATGCGAATCGAGATACAGCTTTTCCGGCTCGCTGGCGCGATCACGCAACGCAAAGGCCTTCTTCATATTTTCTATGGAGAGATCGTTTTCTCCCATATCGGTGTAGACCGTGCCGAGCGTTGCGTAAGCCATGGCGAAATTCGGATCCAGCGCGACGGCATGATCGAGAAGCGGCACACACTGGGGGAAATTTCCCAGTTTCATGGTTTGGATGGCGAGCGAGTACGCTTTCAGCGCGTCAAGCGAACTCGTTGTCGCCATTTCCACAGGCACATTAAATTTCTGAATCGTTGCCAGCGATTCGCCGAGCGACCCGCGCATTTCAGCCGCCAATTTCCCCAGTGCTGAGAGGACCGCGTCTTTGCCGTTCGCGTCCGCCTCCACCCGCACCAGCGACGCCCCGGTGTCGCAATTCAAGGCATTGAGCGTGAGGGCGTACTGAG
>DASRQP010000354.1:0-8167 GCA_035696585.1 Candidatus Acidiferrales bacterium
AGCGGGAAGCATTCGGGCATCCCATTGCGGATTTTCAAGCGATTCAGTTCATGCTTGCCGATATGGCTACGGAAATCGATGCCGCGCGCTTGCTGGTCCGCAAGGCCGCGTGGAAACAGGAATCAGGCTCGCGATTCTCGATGGAGGCGTCAGTGGCAAAACTGTTTGCCTCCGAAATGTCCACGCGCGTCGCGCACAAAGCGATGCAGATCCACGGCGGTAACGGTTACAGCCGGGAATATCCGGTCGAGCGCGCCTATCGCGACGCGCGCATAACGGAGATTTACGAAGGCACAAGCGAAATTCAGCGTTTGGTGATTGCAGCTTGGGTGTTGAAGTCTTATTGAGTATTTCCCCGGAATATTTTGTGGAATTACTCCGTGGAATCAGTTCAGCGTGAATTTGGCTTCGGTGTATCCTTCCTTCGTGTTGCCTCTGGATGCCGGCTTGGAATTTGATCCCGCGTGCGAGGAGCAGTTTTTTTCCTCCATTCCGCGTCACGCCGGCGTTTTCCTTATTAAGACACGGGCGGCTCCGGGAACGTCGGCGGCAAAACCGTATCTGGCGCGTACCGCTGATCTTCGTCGCGCGGCGGAGCGTTTGCTGCGCCCGCCGGACTCTGCTTCGAAGAAACTAAACCTGCGCGACGTCGCGACAGGATTCTCATTTCGCGTCACAGGTTCTCGATTTGAACAATCGCTCGTGCTGTATCATGAGGCGCGGACGCGCTTCCGCAAAAGCTATCGTGCGTTTTTGCGGCTGCGACCATCCGCGCTATTAAAGGTCAGCCTGCGGAATTCATATCCACGCTGTTACGTCACGCGACGGATTTTCAAGGATGGCGGCTATTATTTTGGTCCGTTCGTGTCACGGCAAGTGGCCGAATCGTTCGCGAATGAGTTCCTCGACCTTTTCAAAATTCGCCGGTGCCAGATCAAGATCCGCCGCGATCCCAGCTTTCCCGGGTGCATATATTCGGAGATGAAGATGTGCCTCGCGCCGTGCTTCGCTGGCTGTACGAAGGAAGATTACGACGTCGAGGTGAATCGCGTACTCCAGACGCTGGAATCCGGCGGGGCATTCCTGACGAGAGAAATGGAGCGCGAACGGGAAGCGGCGAGTGATGCGACGGACTTTGAGCGCGCGGCCGCCCTGCATAAGAAACTCGATAAGATAAATAACGTGATTCGCGGCCTGCCCGAGATAGCACAGCGCGTGGATGCACTGAATGCGGTGATTTTGCAACGTGCGGTTCGCGACAAGACGGTAGCGATTTTTGCCATTGTGAATGGGCTGATTGCGTCGCCCTTGTTTATTTGTTTTGATGAATCGGGTGAACCGCGATCGGTCGAGGCGGTTTTGCGCCAGCATTTCGAGGGATTGGAAGCGAGCGAGACCATAGCGCAACCAGGGCCCTACGATAGAACTAGTGGCGAGGCAAGTGCATCCAGTGGTGATCGATTTAATTTGCATGGCGAGACCACAATGCGTGAAGAGCATCTATCATTGGTGGCTCGCTGGTTTTATTCGAAGCCGCGAGCTGGCGAGATTTTGTTTCGCGATACAGATTGGCCTTACCGGAAAATACTCCGCGCCTGCGCGCGGGTGCTGGCCGGCGCGAATGCCGGATAATTAATTCAAAATGCCCGACGACACCTCCCTAAACACGACCGAAAGACCCGCGACCGGCGAAACCGCATCAGCCGTTCCGATGTCACGATGGTCCGTGATGTTTCGCGCGCTCCGGTACCGCAATTTCCAGCTTTTCTTTGCCGGCCAATTGATTTCGCTGGTTGGCACGTGGATGGACAACATTGCGGAAGCGTGGCTGGTCTATCGCCTGACGGGATCGTCTCTTTTGTTAGGCACCGTTGCGTTTGCCGGGCAGATTCCTGTTTTTCTATTAGCCCCGATTGGAGGCATGGTCGCCGACCGTTGGGACCGTCGGCGCGTGGTAATCGCGACGCAGTCTGCCTCGATGGTTCTGGCCGGCACTCTTGCCGGGCTAACGCTTTCCGGCCGCGTCAAGGTATGGGAAGTCATTCTACTTGCTTCGCTGATGGGCGTCGTAAACGCGTTTGATATCCCGGCGCGTCAAGCGTTCCTGGTCGACATGGTTGGCCGCGAGGATCTGATGAACGCCATCGCGCTCAATTCGTCGATGTTCAACGGAGCGCGTGTGATCGGTCCGGCCATTGCGGGAATTTTGGTTGCGAGCATCGGCGAGGGATGGTGCTTCTTTGCAAATTCTGTCAGCTACATCGCTGTAATTGCGGGACTGTTGATGATGCGCATTGGCCGCCGCGCCGTAGAAGAGCGCCATGCTTCGGCATTCGAGCACATAGCCGAGGGGTTCCGTTTTGTGCGGCGTACCGCGCCAATTCTCGCCCTCTTGCTTCTTCTTGGCCTTGTGAGTCTGGTCGCGATGCCCTATTCCGTCTTGATGCCGATTTTTGCCGCGCGTATCCTGCATGGAAACGCTACGACGCTTGGCACGTTGATGGGCGCGACGGGAATTGGCGCGTTGACGGGCGCTCTTGTGTTGGCATCGCGAACGGGACTGAAAGGATTGAGCCGGTGGGTTGCAGTCTCGTGCGCGGGATTTGGGGCGGCGCTGATACTGTTCTCATTCTCACGATGGTATTTGCTCTCCGTGATACTGCTGGTACCCGTGGGCTTTGCGATGATGGTGCAGATGGCATCTTCGAATACATTGATTCAGGCGATGGTGCCCGACCGTCTGCGCGGGCGAACGATGGCGGTTTATTCGATGATGTTCATGGGCATGGCCCCGCTCGGTTCGCTGCTCTCTGGGGCGCTCGCCGATCGCATTGGTGCGTCGTGGACAGTCGCCCTCGGCGGGCTGGGAGCCATCATCGGCGCATTTATTTTTGCGCGTTCTCTGCCGAAACTTCGTGTGGAAGCGCGTCAACTAATTATCGCGCAAGGTCTGGCGGGCGGGGAACCAGCCGGCGGTATGACCTCGCGTGCCTTGGAATAATGCGCATTTGCGTTCCGCGCGCGGCCGAATTGTGACAGCGTATATTTTTCGGCCTGTTATACTCAGCGGCCGTGATTGGAGCGCTGCCGACACACATGAATTCTTCATTCCCGTTTAAGCCGGGGCGTGCCACGGCGGAAGGCACGCGATCTTTTACCGCGCGTTTCCAAGGTCGCGCGGCGCCGGGCCATTTCCGCGACCGCCGCGGCCTGATGGTTTCTTCCGTGGGAATAGGTACATATCTAGGCGAACCGGATGCCCCAACGGATCGGAGTTATACCGAGGCAATCTTCACGGCCGTTCAGGGTGGCCTGAACGTTGTCGATACCGCGATCAATTACCGTCTGCAGCGCAGCGAACGGTCGGTTGGCAACGCGCTCGAAAAACTTTTTGCGGTCGGGTTTGCGCGCGAAGAAATTCTGATTTGTACCAAAGCGGGATTCCTGACTCCCGATGGCGACACACCTGCCGACGCGAACGATTACTTCTTTCGCGAATACATATCCAAGGGAATCTTCGCTGTCGAGGATATTGCGACAGGGTGCCATTGCATGACGCCACGATACCTCGAAGATCAAATCGAGCGCAGCCGTCGAAATTTGGGTATTTCCTGCATCGACGTTTTCTATTTGCATAATCCCGAAACACAATTGGGCGAGGTGCCCCGCGAAGAATTCAACCGGCGGATTGTCGCGGCGTTTGAAACTCTTGAGAAAGAGGTAGCTGCCGGCAAGATTCACGCCTACGGCATGGCTACGTGGAATGCTTTTCGCAATGATTCCCGCGCCCCGGATTATCTTTCACTTGAGCAAATGGTGGGATTGGCGCGGCAGGTGGCGGGAGGCGATCATCATTTTCATTTCGTGCAATTGCCGTTCAATCTCGCGATGCCTGAGGCGCTGATGCGGCCAAATCAAACCGTCGGCGGTAAAACCATGTCAATGGTGCAAGCAGCCCGGGAGTTGGGTGTGACACTGATTGCCAGTGCTTCGCTGCTTCAGTCTCATCTCGTCGGCAAGGTGCCTGCCGTCATCCACGATACATTTGGTTTAAGGGACGACCTCGAGTGCGCACTGCAATTCGTTCGTTCGGCTCCGGGCATAACAACCGCGCTTGTTGGCATGAAGCGGGCCGAGCACGTAAGAGCGAATCTAAGGTTGGTAGGGATTCCACCCGCTTCGCAGGAACAGTTCCGGAAGATGTTCGCGGCGCGTTGACGTTGGGGTGAATTACCGGTTTTGTCTGGTGACCCACTGCCCCAGCGCATGCCCCATCTCTGGCAGCTTTCCAGCGAAGAAGTGATCCGGCGCATCCACGAATACGAGCGTCTTTGGTTCGGGAAGTTTTTCGTACAGCGCCTCGACGCCTTCACGCGAGCCAAACTGGTCGTGCGCGCTTTGCAGAATTAGTTTCGGTTTCCTACATTCGGTGAGAAAAGACAAATCCGAGTTGTCAACCGGGATCCCAAGCCCGACAAGTTCCGTGACGCGCGAGTCCTCGCATCCGACGCGCAAGCCCACATACGAGCCAAAACTGAAGCCGGCCAAGAGGATCGGTTTCGCCGCGAATTCCTTTGCCAGATAATCCAACGCGGCGCGAACGTCGCCAGCTTCGCCGCGGCCTTTGTCGTGTTTGCCTTCGCTGAGCCCCGCGCCACGAAAATTAAAACGAAGTACGGGAATTTCCTGTTGGTGAAGCGTTCTCGCCACCTGGAAGACAACTTTGTTGTGCATGGTGCCGCCGAAGAGCGGATGTGGATGGCAAACAACGGCAACGCGATGCGGGTCTGTGTTCGAGACCGTCCAGAGCATCGCTTCGAGTCGGCCAACTGGACCGCTGAGAAAAAGCGTTCTATGAAATGCTTCGGCCATCTCGAGTTTCGGAGTGTAGCGGATACGCAATCCTGTGCCAAGCGATCTGGCGAAATGCCGATATTCACAGAACCGAAGAATCATTTCGCCACAGAGGCGAAAAGAATTGCACCTTGCCTCGCGCGGTGCTAGGGTTAGCATAATTTCTATCGGCTTTTCGGGAGGAACGATGGATCAAGAAACAACGGACCGCCGAACAGCCCGACGATTCACTATGGCGCTTCCTCTGCTTGTGCGTTTCGCGCACAACGGGAATATGGAAGAAAAAGTTGCGCAAACGCGAGACGTGAGCTTTCGCGGCGTGTATTTCCTTACGGATACTCCCCCCGAAGAGGGCAGCGCGGTCGAACTGGTGCTCACATTGCCGCAACAAATCACACTCGCAGGCGACGTTCGCATTCGCTGCTTCGCCAACATCGTACGCGTGGAAACGCACGAAGAACTGCGTGGGGTCGCAGCACAAATCGACCGCTACGAATTCATGCCTGCCGCTGCGTGATTCCCGCCCATCCCTGTTAAAATAGTTCCAGCGTTGGAGGC
Organism: Candidatus Acidiferrales bacterium; assembly: GCA_035696585.1. GTDB lineage: Bacteria > Acidobacteriota > Terriglobia > Acidiferrales > UBA7541 > DAHUXN01. The sequence goes on from DASRQP010000354.1 coordinate 5,413, forward strand.
AATATGTATCACTATGATCCCGAAGTGGCGCTGGAAGAATTGCGCGATGAGGCCGTTTTACCGCATCCCGTTCATTTGCGGGACATGATCTTGCGCACCAAGCTCGATGTGCCCGGCGCGCTCGATCTTAATCGTGAATTTCAGGAGTACCTGGCGCAATTCGGCGAAGTTCAGAAACTCGCGCGAGGAATCCTGGAGCGCCTTGTCGCCGGCGTGCGCAAAGCATCCTGACGTTCGCAAAATGAGTTTATCGATGCGCACTAGAGGTGCGTTTGCGGCGCTGAGCCTGTCGTCAAGCAAGAATTTAAATAGTGGTTGAAGGAAACGAGGAATGGCTCGACAGACAATTCTGATTGATGCGGACGACACGCTTTGGGAGAACAACATCTTCTTCGAGCAGACCATCAATCGCTTTCTTTCGTGCCTTATTCACCTCGGCTACACACCCGAATATTCCCGGCACATCCTGAACGAAACGGAACGACGCAACGTTTTGCAGCACGGCTATGGCGTTAAGTGTTTTCGCCGGTCGCTCGAGGATACGTACCTGAAATTGGCGGGCGGAATGGCGCGCAAAGAGGTGGTGCAACAAATAGAAAAAATGGCCACTGAACTCGAAAGTACGCCTCCACAGATTCTCGAAGGCGTGCCAGAAACGTTGGCCTACTTGAGTGGAAGACATCGCTTGATTTTGCTTACGAAGGGCGAGTCCGCCGAGCAGGCGGCCAAGGTGGAACGTTCCGGTTTGGCGCGATATTTTGAGTCGGTGGAAATCGTGACAGAGAAAGATCACTCGACCTACGAGCGCGTGATTCACCAGTTCAAAATTGTGAAGTCTCACGGTTGGATGGTGGGAAATAGTCCGCGCAGCGACATTAATCCGGCCCTGCGCGCCGGATTGAACGCTGTGTTTATTCCGCATCACGCCACATGGATTCTGGAACACTCAGAGCTTGAAAGCGGCACAGGCAAGTTGATTCTTGTTACAAGCTTTCGCGATTTGCGGGGCCATTTCTAAAAGATTCGGGAGAGTCGTGTGGATTATCGTTCTGAATTCGCGGAATTCGACGGCGTCACCTATTTGAATGCCGCGGGACAAGGTCCGTTGCCGCTGGCGTCGGCTCGGGCCGCGCAGGCCGCCCTCGAATGGAAAAAATTGCCGCATCGTATGCCGGAGAGTGTGTATTTCGATTTACCCGATCGTGTTCGCTCGCTGTTTTCGGGACTGATGGGCGGCGAGCCCGAAGAATTCGCCATCACTTCCGGCGCGAGCAGCGGTATGGCTGCTGTAGCGGCAAATTTTGATTGGAAACCGGATGACGAAGTTTTACTGGGTCGAGGGGAATTTCCGGCGCACTTTTCCACGTTCATGCCGCTTGAAGCGCGGGGCGTTCGCGTGAAAGTGGTGGCGCCCAGCGATCGCTTCATTTCAGCCGATGATTACCTCGCGCAGATCACGGCTCGGACGCGCATGATCTCCGCCAGCCTGGTGCGCTTCGATGACGGTTCGCGTTTGGATGCGTCGCGTCTGGCAGCCGCCTGCCGAAAAGCTGATGTGACATTGTTGCTCGACTTGAGCCAGTGCGCGTGTGCCATCCCGATTAATTTGCCCGAAACGGGCGCGGATTTCGCTGTCAGTTCCGGATACAAATGGCTGCTCAGCCCTTACGGGACGGGCTTTTTTTGGGCGCGGCGCGAGGCAATGGAGAAATTGCGACCATCACCGTTCTACTGGATGGCACTGGAAGGCGCGCGGAATTTTCACTCACTGCCTTTGGACAAACTGAAACCAGCAGCGGGTGCGCGGCGGTGGGACGCGCCGGAGACGGCCAATTTCTCGAATTTGTCGGCGATGCAGGCCTCTCTCGAATTTATCGAGCGCGTCGGCGTGAAAGCAATTGCGGAACACAATCAAAATCTGATAACGCATTTGATTGAGCGTTTGCCGCGAGATACCTGTGCACTGGCTAGCCCCAACACTGCAGAAAAGCGAGGGCCTTACGTGTGCTTTAGAGCGCGAAAGCCGGAACGGACGCGGGAACTCTTTGAGAAGCTGCGCGGCGAGCAGGTATTCGTCAGCTTACGAGAAAATGCCCTTCGCGTCTCACCGCACCTTTACAACACGGAGCGTGACATCGCGAAGTTGGTTTCCGTACTGACGAGCTGAGTGTTTTGTCCGGCGACCGTTTCTACGCGGCCATGGCCAAACGGTAAAAGCTCAAGGCCGAGTCTCCCTGCTCAACTGTGCGCGAGCACTCGAGCCGGTCCAAGCGCATTGGCAACTCCATTTTCTTGCGATGCTCGACGATTACAATTCCGCGCGGCGCGAGCATGTGCGAGCCGTCCACGAAGTCCAGCACTTGAAGATAATCCGTGGCGAGCGCATACGGTGGGTCGAAGAAAATGAAGTCGGCAAGAGCGCGTCGTGAAGCCAATCGTTCCAGCCCCTGGATTGCATCGATCGCGAGGATTTCCCCGCCCGTCTTGACGCCCAGCGAATTCAAATTGTCGCGAATTAATTTGGCGGCTGGCCCGTGCTGCTCGATAAAAACAACCTGGCGCGCTCCGCGGCTTAACGCTTCGATTCCAATCGCGCCGCTACCGGCAAAAACATCGACGAACAAGGAATCCTCCACCGTCGCGCCCAAGATATTGAAGAGCGTTTCGCGCAGGCGGTCGCTCGTCGGGCGCAACTTCATTCCGCGCAAAGTGCGCAAGCGGCGGCTGCCGAATTTTCCAGCGATCACGCGCACGA
>DASRQP010000355.1:0-4918 GCA_035696585.1 Candidatus Acidiferrales bacterium
ATGCGATGCGCGAACTGGCGCACAAAAACAAATTTAAGCACCAGAAAAACGACAGCCGCGCCTTCGAGTGTCAATCCCCATAGGTGTGTTGCGGGATAAATCGAGATGCCCGCGACCAGCGTCGCCATGCAAAGAACAAGCGCGGCATTGCTCAGCAGAAAAGCGCGGCGTGCCGCGCGAGAAATGTCCTGGCGGCGCGCGATGAGAATCGTCACGCCAATCGCGGCGACCGCCGAAAGCGCAATGAGGGCTAGCAGACCGAATTGGATTCTAGCGTTCATCGGAATTTTATGGCCCTACGCCATGGGGATTTTGACGTTGTGCTGTTTTGCAAAATTGACAGCTTCGGGGTAGCCCGCGTCAACGTGGCGCGCGACGCCGATGCCCGGGTCATTTGTGAGCACGCGCTCAATGCGCGAAGCCATCTCTTTTGTGCCGTCGGCGACAGTCACCTGTCCCGCGTGAACGGCGTAGCCGATGCCGACGCCGCCGCCGTCATGAATCGAAACCCAGCTCGCGCCGCTGGCTGTGTTGAGCATGGCGTTGAGCATGGGCCAGTCGGCAATGGCGTCTGAGCCGTCGCGCATGCTTTCCGTTTCGCGATAGGGCGAAGCGACCGAGCCGCAATCGAGATGGTCGCGGCCAATGACGATGGGCGCTTTCAGTTCGCCGCGCGCAACGAGGTCGTTGAGCGCGAGGCCGAATTTGTCGCGCTCACCGTAGCCGAGCCAGCAGATGCGTGCAGGCAATCCCTGAAAATGAACGCGCTTCTGCGCGAGTTTGATCCAGCGGCAAAGGGATTCGTTGTGCGAGAACATTTCAAGAACGAGCTGGTCGGTGCGATGGATGTCCGACGGCTCGCCGGAAAGCGCGGCCCAGCGAAACGGCCCGCGGCCTTCGCAAAAGAGCGGGCGAATGTAAGCGGGAACGAAGCCCGGAAAGTCGTAAGCATTTTTCACGCCTTGCTCGAAGGCAAAAGTGCGGATGTTGTTGCCATAGTCGAAAGTGATCGCGCCCATTTTTTGCAATGCGAGCATGCCTTCGACGTGCGTGGCGATGGATTGCATGGAGCGTTTGCGATAAGCCTCGGGATCGCGCTCGCGGAGTTCTTTTGCGTCAGCGAGCGAAAGGCCCTGCGGGATGTAGCCGCCGATGGGATCGTGCGCGCTGGTTTGATCCGTGAGCAAATCGGGAACGACGCCGCGGCGCGCGAGCTCCGGAATTAAATCCGCGCAATTGCCGATGAGCCCGACGGAAGTGGCTTCACGTTTGCGGACGGCATTTTTCAGAATGCGCAGCGCTTCGTCGAGATCGTTGACCATCACATCGCAGTAGCCGGTCTTGACGCGGCGCTTGATGCGTTCAGGATCGACTTCGATGCCGAGAAACGCGGCGCCATTCAGCGTGGCAGCCAGAGGCTGCGCGCCTCCCATCCCGCCCATGCCGCCGGAGACGACGAGCTTCCCGGAGAGGTCGGCGGCGGGGCCGAAATGTTTGCGCGCGGCGGCGGCGAAAGTTTCGTACGTGCCCTGCAGAATTCCCTGCGTGCCGATGTAAATCCAGCTTCCGGCGGTCATCTGGCCGTACATGGTCAGGCCGGCGCGTTCGAGTTCGTTGAAATTCTTCCAGTCGTCCCAGTGGCCGACCAGATTCGAGTTCGCGATGATGACGCGCGGAGCATACGAATGCGTGCGAAAAATGCCAACGGGCTTGCCGGATTGCACCAGAAGGGTTTCGTCATTTTCGAGACTGCGAAGGGATTTTACGATGGCGTGAAAGCATTCCCAGTTGCGCGCCGCTTTGCCGCGTCCGCCGTAGACGACCAAATCTTCGGGACGCTCGCCGACTTCGGGATCGAGATTGTTCATCAACATGCGGAGAGCGGCTTCCTGCTGCCAGCCCTTGCAGGAAATTTGCGTGCCGCGCGGCGCGCGCATGGGTTGATAGGTAGCGCGATCTTCGGTGGCGAGCTTCGACATGGGCCCTCCCTCGGGGGAAGAGTTATATTAGCGCGGCCAGTGGCCTGTGACCAGCGATGTAGTGACCGGGAACACGGGCGGCTTGGCGAAGTTGCGCGAGTGATGATGCTACGCTAGAGTGGCAAAACTAGTGATGAATCATTCGGCGAAATATCCGGCGCTGACGAAGTGTTTTCTGGACGCGGTGGATCAGCATCCCAATGCGCGCGCGCAGATGTATCGGGCGGCGCAGGGTTGGCAGGCGTATTCGTCCGCGGAAATGCTGAGGCGCATTGCGGGGCTGTCGAAGGCCTTGGCGACGTTGAGCGTGAAGGCAGGAGATCGCGTAGGACTCTTCGCGCCGAATTCGCCGGAATGGCACGTTGCTGATTTTGCCGCGCTGGGCTTGGGCGCGATCGATGTGCCGATCTACTACAATGAATCGCCGGAGCGGCTCGAATACATATGGAATGACGCGGGCGTGAAGGTGGCGATTGTCTCCGGTGAAACGCAGGCGCGAAAGGTGGCGGCCAGTCGCGGGAAGATCCCGACGCTCGAGAAAATTATTTGTGTCGCCGCACCAGAGGAGTTGCGCGAAGAGTTCCTGGATTACGCGACGCTGATTGCCGCCGCGAACGATAGGGATATCGCGGAGTACCGGCGCGCGGCCGCTCAGGTCGAACCGAAGCAACTGGCGACGCTGATTTATACGTCGGGAACGACGGGTGAGCCGAAAGGTGTGATGCTGACGCACGCGAATTTAACGTCGAATTCAATCGACGCGACGTCAGCGATCGGATACTTCCCGGGCGATGTACAGCTTTCATTTCTGCCCCTTTCGCACGTCTACGAGCGGATATTCGATTACACCGCGCTGTTCCACGGCGTCACGATTGCATACCTCGAAAAAATCGAGGATGCGGCGAAGGCGCTGATCGAAGTGCGTCCGACAATCGCGGCGGCGGTGCCGCGGGTGTTCGAGAAAACGTACGCGAATATCGTGGAGAAAGGCCATCAGGAAACTGGAGTGAAGCGGAGAATATTCGATTGGGCGTTGCGCGTGGCCGAGGAAGCAGTACCGTGGCGCGCTTACGGAAAAGATGTGTCAGCAGGAGTGAAGTTGCGCTGGGCGATTGCCGACCGGCTGGTGTATTCGAAAATTCGCGCTGGAATCGGTGGACGGATGAGAGTGTTTTACTCTGGCGGCGCGCCGCTCGCGGTGGAGCTGGCGGAGTTTTTCTGGTCCGTCGGCGTGCCGATTTATCAGGGTTATGGGCTGACAGAATCGTCGCCCGTGATTTCAACGAACACGCCAGACGAAAACAGAGTCGGCACGGTTGGGCGGCCGATTCGCAATTGCGAAGTGAAAATTGCAGAGGACGGCGAAATTCTGGCGCGTGGTCCGAACATCATGCAGGGCTATTACCGCAAGCCGGAAGCGACACGCGAGGCGCTGAGTTCGGATGGATGGCTACGCACGGGAGATATCGGGCATTTGGACGCGGACGGTTATCTCGTCATTACGGATCGCAAGAAGGAATTGCTGAAGACGGCGGCGGGGAAATTCGTGGCACCCGCGCCGATTGAAATTAAATTGCGGACAAGCCCGTACATTGCGAACGCGATGGTTGTGGGAGACACGAAAAAGTTCGTCTCGGCGTTAATTGTGCCGAATGCGGGGGCGATTGCGGCGAAAGCGCGCGCGGAAGGGATTGCATTGGACGGAGAGAAGATTTCCAACGACGCCTGGGCGCGGCAACTGATTGGCGGAGAAATCGAGAGGCTGACAGAGAATCTGGCGCAATATGAAAAGCCGAAACGGTTCGCGTTGATCGAAAAGGATTTCACGGTTGCGGGCGGCGAGTTGACGCACGCGCTGAAACTGAAACGGCGTGTCGTGTTGCAGCTATACGGCGACGTGATTGCGCAGCTCTATGCGGATGTGGAGGAACCGCGGCCACAAACGCACGGCTGAGAGGCAAGGAAGAGCAAAACCTGAAAGGGGTGGCACAGGCTTCAGCCTGTGCGCCTTTAGCCTTTGAGCCTGCGCTGATAGAATGTTCGTAGGGAGCTAAACCATGGGAGACCAGCTTGTCATTGCAGGGCGCGCGTTTCGTTCGCGGCTGATTGTGGGGACGGGGAAATACCGTTCGTTGCCGGAGATGGCGCGAGCGCATGAGGCGTCGGGTGCGGAGATGGTGACGGTGGCAGTGCGGCGCGTGAATTTGACGGACCGCACGAAGGAATCGCTGCTCGATCATATTGACCGCACAAAACTTTTCATTTTGCCGAATACAGCGGGATGCTACTCGGCGGAGGAAGCGATACGGGCGGCGCGGCTGGGGCGCGAAGCGGGACTTTCGGAATGGGTGAAACTGGAAGTGATTGGCGACGAGCAGACTCTTTTTCCGGAGACGGAGGAATTGGTGCGCGCGACGAAGGAATTGGTGAAAGAAGGGTTCATCGTGCTGCCGTACACAAATGATGATTTGATCGTGGCGCGGAAATTAGTAGATGCGGGCGCGGCGGCGGTGATGCCGTTGGGCGCGCCGATCGGGTCGGGGATGGGAATTCAGAATCTGGCGAATCTGCGAATTTTGCGCGAACGCATCACCGAAGTGCCGCTGATTGTCGACGCGGGCGTGGGGACTGCGTCGGATGCGGCGATTGCGATGGAGCTGGGCGCGGATGGCGTGTTGATGAACACGGCGATCGCGGGCGCCCAGGATGCCGTGCTGATGGCCGAGGCGATGCGCGCGGCGGTCGAGGCAGGACGCAAGGCGTTTCTCGCGGGCAGGATCGCGAAGAAATTGTACGCAACGGCGTCAAGCCCGGTAGCGGGAGTGGTCCGCTAGTGATTGAACCGCGCGATAGTGCAATGCTGCTTAAAAAGCGGAAGATATTAGTATTCACTGTTCTTAACGTTTGGCGCCCAGCATGCGTTTATTTTTTTGCCCCGT
>DASRQP010000356.1:0-7152 GCA_035696585.1 Candidatus Acidiferrales bacterium
GACTTGACAGACTGCTGGCTGATATCGAGCAAGAGTTGGATCAATTTCACAAACAGAATCCGCTCGTGCAGGGAATTGCGAAGGAAGACTTGCGCGGGCGCGTGGCGGAACGAGTCACGGCGGAAGTTTTTCGCGCCGCACTTGACGACTTGGTTGCACGGCGAAAAATCGTGGTAGCGGGAGACATTGTGCAGCGGGCGGGGCGCGAGATTGCGCTATCGCCGGAGGAATCGCGCGCCAAGGAACAAATTTCCGCCGAATTCGAGCGCGCGGACCTCGCCGTACCAGCAGTGAACGAGGTGCTGGGGAAATTGCCCGTGGACACGCGGCGCGCGCAGAAGCTGCTGCAGATTTTAATTCGCGAAAAAACTCTGGTGAAAGTGACCGACGAGTTGGTGTTTCACAAGAGCGCGGTCGAGCATCTGAGGGCGCTTCTTACTTCGTACAAGAAGAAAAACGGGGAACGGTTGCCGATTGCGGCGTTCAAAGAGCTGACCCAGGTGACACGGAAATACGCGATACCCTTACTCGAATACCTCGACCGGGAGCGGTTGACGCGCCGCGTGGGCAATGAGCGTGTTATACTTTGAACCAGATAGCTTTGCCGCAGAAATGGCAAGTGTGGATGCCCGCTGCGAAACGGGTGTTGTAAGGAGGCTTTATGGAACTTAGCCCGATGCATTTGTTGTTGATCCTGATCATTGTGGTGATTTTGTTCGGCGGGCGCAGGATCCCGGAACTGATGCGCGGCTTGGGGACGGGCATCAAGGAATTCAAGCAAGGAATGCGCGACGAACCGAATACAACTCCGCCGTCTCCGCCACCGGTCACGCCGACTCCGCCTTACGAAGAAAAAAAGTAGGCCAGATTTTCCAGAGTATGATTTCTCGCGGCAGCCAGACGGCTGCCGTTTGCTTTTTCGACGCTTACCTTTGACACGCACTTACCGCTGCTCCCCCGTTCAAATCGCGCAGCATCTCGTAAAGGCGGGCGAGCGGCAAACCCATCACGTTGAAGTAGCAGCCTTCAATGCGCGAAATGAATTTTCCGCCACGGCCCTGGATAGCGTAAGCACCCGCTTTGTCAAATGGCTCGCCGGTAGCGATGTAGTCCTCGATTTCTTTTTCGCTGAGGACAACGAATGTGACGCGCGTTGTTTCCGCAGCAGTGCGGCTGGCGGCACCATCCCCTTGCAAAACTGTCAATCCGGTATGCACCTCGTGCGTTTTGCCGCTGAGGCGGCGGAGCATTTCACGCGCGTTCGCCTCCGACGAGGGCTTGCCCATAATTTCGGTGTCGATGACCACTACTGTGTCCGCGCCGATGATGAAAGTGGAATCGCTGGCGGGGTCTTTTGCGAGTTGCCGCGCAACCGTGTGAGCTTTTTCTTCGGCGAGGCGGCGAACGTAATCCGTGGCGGCTTCGCCCGGGCGGCGCGATTCGTCTGCGTGGGCGGGCACAACGTCGAAGTCGAAGCCCGCATTGCGCAAGATCTCCGCGCGGCGCGGCGAACTCGATGCGAGGATCAGTTTGGATTTCGGCGTCACAAAGGTGGGCCTAAATGACGACGGATTCCTGGTACTCGCCGAAGGCGCGGCGCAGCGCATCCGAAATTTCGCCGAGGGTAGCGTAGGATTCGACGGCCGATAGGATGGCGGGCATCAGATTTTCGGTGGAACGAGCGCGGCGTTCGACTTCGGCGAGAGCTGCCTTCGATTTGGCGGTGTCGCGACGCGCGCGCAAAGCATTCAAGCGCGCGATTTGCGAACGTTCTACGTCAGGATCGATGCGCATAGTGGGAATAGGCTTGCCTTCATTTTCCGTGAAACGATTTACGCCCACGACCACAACGTTGCCGCGCTCAACAGCCTGCTGATATTCATAGGCGGCCTGCTGCACTTCCGATTGCACGAAACCCGTTTCAATGGCGCGAAGCATACCGCCGAGCGCATCGATCTTGGCAATGTATTGGGATGCGCCGAGCTCGATTTCGTTGGTGAGATGCTCGATGGCGTAGGAACCAGCAAAAGGATCGATCGTATTCGCGACCCCGGTTTCGTGGGCGATGAGCTGTTGCGTGCGCAGTGCGAGCAGAGCGGATTGCTCGGTGGGAAGCGCTAGAGCTTCGTCCAAACTGTTTGTATGGAGCGACTGGCAACCTCCCAGAACCGCGGCGAGCGCTTGTAATGCCACGCGCACAAGATTATTTTCCGGCTGCTGCGCGGTGAGCGTGGAGCCGCCCGTTTGCGCGTGAAAACGAAGCGGCAACGAACGCGCGTCCTGCGCGTGAAAACGATCGCGCATCACGCGCGCCCAAAGGCGGCGAGCAGCACGGAATTTCGCGACTTCGTCGAGCAGACCGTTGTGCGAGTTGAAGAAAAAAGAAAGCTGCGGCGCGAAGTCATCGACTTTCAGGCCGGCGGTCAATGCCGCGTCAACATACGCGATGGCGTTCGCGAGAGTGAAGGCGACTTCTTGGATGGCGGTCGATCCCGCTTCGCGAATGTGATAGCCGGAAATGGAAATGGCGTTCCAGTTGGGAATCTCCGCGCGGCACCATGCGAAAATATCGGTGACGACGCGCATCGCGGGACGGATGGGATAGATGTACGTGCCGCGCGCAATGTATTCCTTGAGGATGTCGTTCTGCACGGTGCCGGAAAGGCGGCGGAGGTCCGCGCCCTGCTTTTTGGCGACGGCGACATAGAGCGCGAGCAGAATTGCAGCGGTGGAATTGATCGTCATCGAGGTTGAGACGTGGTCAAGCGGAATGCTGTCGAAAAGCGTCTCCATGTCTTCCAGCGAATCGATGGCCACGCCGACTTTGCCTACTTCGCCGCACGCGAGAGCGTGGTCGGAATCCATGCCAATCTGCGTGGGCAGGTCGAAGGCCACGGAAAGTCCGGTTTGCCCTTGCGAGAGCAAATAGCGGTAGCGCTGGTTCGATTCGGCGGCCGTGCCAAAACCGGCGTACTGGCGCATGGTCCAGAAACGCCCGCGATACATCGTTGGGTAGATGCCGCGCGTGAATGGAAACTGGCCGGGAAAGCCCAAGTCGGCCTCGGCATCCCAGTCTTGAAGATGTTCCGGTGTAACGACCACGTCGATCGGCAGTCCGGCGGAATAGCTTCTTTGCGATTCCTCTGGTGTTTTGGTTCGTTCTTTCCCGGTGGGAGCTTCAGTCTTTGTGGGAATCTTATTCATGTGTCTGGGCAATTCAGCGCACGCGGCGCGCACTGCGGAAAGACGAAAAAGAAAACCAAATCATCATGACGGCATAGCCCAGAGCGAAAGCCGCGATCCATTGGCCATCGGGCTGGTGACTTTGCTTCCACGCGGCCGCGCCAGCGTATAAAGCGAACAGAGCAAAGAGCGTGCCGGCGGCTTCGTGGAAAAGCTGGCGGGCGAGCTTCCAGAAAGCGCGAAACATGGCCGAGCCGCCGCGCCAAAGGGCTGAAACCCAATTGGGTCCGGAACGCGAATATCCACTTGCGCTCATGCCCCCATTCTAATACATAGGGCTGGCCAAAGGTGCAGTGGCAGGTGGCGCACTTGTGCTTGTATCCTTGCGCCTGCCGCCATAAAATCGGATGAGAGCGAGGAGGACGACCTTGCGGCTCGATGACAACCTAAAAGCTTTGCTTCGCGAACTCGGACATGCGATCAACGATTCCGTGGCAGATTCGGAGAAGATCGCCGAAGCCATTGCCAATGTGCGCTCAGCCGGCTACGACATTGTGCTGAAGCTGGACGCGACGATCGGCCTGGCGCAGCGGCCCGCGCAAGAATCGAAGATGACGACCACGGACCGGCGCTTCCTCGAATCGCTGCATATTCGCGTGGACGAAGAAGTGCTCGACGAGCGCGCGGAGGAAGCGAAAGTCGATATCACGCCGCAGGACATCAAATTTCTGAAGTCGCTCAAAATCTCCCTGGACGAAAATGTCGAAGATGTCTAAACGAATCGGCCCGGTATTTTTCTTCGCTGTACTGCTTGGCGTTGTGGCGTCGGGGCTTGCGGTGTCTTCCGCATCCGCGCAGGTGACCACCAGCCAGACCGTCACCGTTAAGCCGAAGACCGTAAAGCCACCAAAGGTGAAGCTCGATATTTTCAAGGGTGAAGTGATCCGCATGGACACCGTTTCGATCGTGGTGCGCGATCCGAAGAATTCCTATATCGTGCGCACGTTCACATTTTCGCCCGGGGTGGCGAAAAAGTTGCAACCACTGATCGACAAGGGCGGCTATCAATCCGGCGACCGTGTCACGATCAAGTACGCCACCGGAAGCACGGTGGCGCAGTCGATCACAGGCAAGGCCTCAAAAGCGTTCTAAGTCAGCAGCAGCCACGAATAGCAGTACAATCCCACCGGAAGGCTTCCATGATTCGCCCCGCCGCTGTTGCTGGCCGTTTTTATCCCGCTGATGCTGCAACATTGCTTCGCCAGATCGACGCCTGCGTTTCCGTCGCTCCCCAAAAGATCCGTGCGCGCGGTTGCATCGTGCCGCATGCCGGATACATGTATTCGGGACATGTTGCGGGGGCCGTGTATGGAACGCTCGACTTGCCATCGCGATTCATCCTGCTCGGTCCGCGGCATTATCCGCACGGAGAACGGTTGGCGATCCTCTCGGAAGGTGCGTGGAATACGCCGCTGGGAGACGCGAAAATTGACGCGCCGCTTGCGGATGCCCTGAAAGACGCGTTTCCCTTGTTGCGCGAGGATGCGGTAGCTCATTCGACGGAGCATTCGCTCGAAGTGCAGTTGCCGTTCCTACAGAGAATTACGGGAGACTTTACCTTTGTTCCGATACTGATTGGAACGGACCGCTTCGACGCGCTGGAAATGCTGGGCCGTGCGATTGCGCAGGTGGTTCATGGGCAGAAGGAAGCCGTGTTGATTATCGCGAGTTCCGACATGAATCATCGCGAAAGCGACACCATCACGCGCGTGAAAGACCGCAAGGCAATTAACGCAATTCTTGGACTGGACGCGCGTGAACTCTACGACACGGTGCGTCGCGAAGGTATTACCATGTGCGGTTACGGTCCTGCCGTTGCGATGATCACTGCCGCACGAGAGTTAGGATCAACGAGCGCGGAACTACTGCGATACGCGACTTCAGGTGATGTAAATAGCGACCATGCAGACGTGGTCGGCTACGCGGGAATTGTCGTGCGTTGAGATTCGCGCACGCGACACAAAAACTGCACAGTCCCTAATGTGGCCGGCCAGCAGCCACGGCGTGCGCCGCTGGCGCCGGAGTGGTGCCTCCTGCGGGACTTGACGCTCGAGGCGCGGAGAAAGAGGGCCCTGAGTAACTACCCGACGGTACGCCCATACCTGCGGACGAGGCCACTCCGCTTGATGCTGGCTCTCTCGGCACATACATCGGCGCCGGATGATGAGGAAGCGCGGCTGGCGACGTGCGCATGGCGTTTTCGACGCGCAACATTTGCGGCGCCGGGGAAGCAGGCAGACGCGCATTCATTTTCATCGCTGGCATGTTAGAGCTTGTGGCGAGCGACCTCTGCAAACGAGCCATGCTCGGAGCGGTCGGGACGATTGCCCTCGGATTTTGCATCGGTGCGTTGTGATTCGTGGCTGAGGCTACTTCTCCAAAGCGAGGAACTCGGCCGTTTTCAAGCGGGCCGCCCGGCAATGCTTGGATAGGACGGCTGTTCGCGCCAGCTGTGACGATTCGAACTGAACTCATGCTGCCGATTGATTTCGAACCGCTCATAATCAAGATGCGAGGCGTTGTCGGCATCCGCGGGCCCGTTCCAGTGCGCGGCGACCATGCCACCTGGTTTCCGACGCCGAACCAATTCACCGGCGCGGGATCCCAGAAGCCGAAATTGTCCGGAAACCACATCCAGCCATACATCGGCGAGAACATCCAATCGCCGAAGTGATAAGGAACCCAGCCCCACGGCTCGGAGCTGATCCACGTCCAGCCTAGCCCCGGATAGGAAGCCCATTGACCCATTGAAAATGGCGCCCAGCCCGCGGTCATGCCAAACGGCTGCCAGCCATAGCCGTAGCCTGCAAAATAATTCCAGCCGCCATAAGCGGAAAGGTCGCTCATGCCGTAGTTGAAGGGTGCGTTCGCATAAGACAGCGACTGTGCGGTCTCGACTTGAAGGTTCTGTTCGCGGCTGTTCACCCAACGATCCCACGCATCAGCCTTCGGGTTGACGGTGATCGCGGCTGTCTCCGTTTTCGATTTGTAGGCGAGCGTCTGGCCCTTGACAAGAGTCGTCGCGCCCGCGGAACCGGCGAGAGCGCTGACCTGCAGTTCGCCCTGCATCACGGTGATGGAAGCGCCATCGTGAAAAGCATCCAAGCGGAAGAGCGAGCGCTTCGGCACCACAATCTGTTCCTCCGAAGTGGAGATCACAAATGTGTCGGCCTGCTTCAGGTTCGCGTAAACGCTCACAGTGCCCTGCGCGAGTGTCAACTTCGAGATGCGGCCGCCATCGGAGAGCGCCAGTTCCGTGAATTGCACCATCGTGTTTTCGGAGATCCAAGCCGTGCTGCCATCCTCGAATTGAACTTCGGCGCGACCATCATTGGTGCCAATGGTCATGCCCTGCGTGATCGGCATGTTCAGTGCGCCAGGCTCCCAGACAGCGCGGCCCGGGCGCGTAACCTGCACGTCGCCCGCGACGAGGCTTAAGCGCACAATGCGGGCGTAGCTCATGTCAGATGCCTGCGCCGGTCGCGAGACACCAATCAAGCTAAGAGCTGCAAAACTGAGGAGCAGAAGGCTGATACCCGAGCGGCGCATAACGCACCCCCTTTTTGGGGCATTCAACAAGCGGAGAGCGCAACCCTCACCAAGGGCCACGCAGACACTGGTAATATGCTCCCGCTTTGCGGAGACGGAGTCAAGTCAATTCCCAGTACACCCTGGTACCTCGATAACTGCGTAATATTGGCCACCCGCAAATCACGCGAATCAGTGGTTATTGCGGATTTGCTCGGCGATGGCACGGGCGCGCTGGCGGGCGATATCAACCAATTCTTCGTTCGCGGCAAGTTGGTCAAGCGTGGGCAACAATGCCTCTGGTTCCGGAAGGAGCTTGTTTCTTATGTCGTTTTGCACGCGCGTCATCACGTCATTCACGCCAAGGTGATCGTAACGCAT
>DASRQP010000357.1:0-5941 GCA_035696585.1 Candidatus Acidiferrales bacterium
TCCGTGAGAAAATCGTATACTTCCTCGGGACTCTTGCGAACGCTGAAATCTCCGCCAAAACCCACGTTCATTTTCCTTGACCCTTCCCCATGGACTCAGCCGCCGCTTCAATCGCCTTCAGAACATTCTGGTAGCCGGTGCACCGGCAGGTATTACCCGCGATCGCCTTGCGAATGTCTTTTCTCTTCGGATCCGAGTTCCGCGAGAGCAGATAGTAAGTCGACATAAGAAGTCCGGGCGTGCAATATCCGCACTGCAAGCCGTGGCATTCAGAAAAGGCCTTCTGAATCGGGTGTAATTCACCGTTGCGAGCCAATCCTTCGACCGTAATCACGTCCCCCTGATCGGCCTGGATCGCAAAAACAGTGCATGACTTCACCGTCGCTCCATTCAGGAGCACCGTGCAAGCGCCGCAATAGCTCGTGTCGCATCCGATGTGCGTGCCGGTAAGATTCAGCTCTTCGCGCAGCAAATCGACGAGCAGCAGGCGCGGCTCAACTTCAAGCGCGTGGAGAGCGCCGTTGACTTTCACGCGCAGGGGAACTCGTTCAGGCCCGTCCGACATATTCGTGACTCGCCTCCACAGGTTCACCGTGCGCGCGTCGCAGGGCGATCTCGATCGCGCGCTTGACCAGACTTCGAATCAACACGCGCTTATATTCCGCCGAGCCGCGCATGTCGGACTGCGGTTCGGCAGCGGCCATCGCGGCTTCGCCCGCCGCCTGGACTGTTCGGGGAGTAATTTTATGCCCGCTCAATTCTCTTTCAGCCTCTGTGGCGTGGATGGGCACGAGCCCCACGCAACCCAAAACGATATGAGCTTCGCCGCAGGAGTCTTTGTCTGCCATTGTCAATTGGACTGCTGCCGTGGCGCTGGCGTATACAGGCGCGCAGCGTTTGAATGCCAAATACGCGCCGCCGGAATTCTTGGGCGGTACTTTAACGATGACTTCGCGCACCAGCTCTGCCGGCGCAAGCGCTGTCGTATACGCATCGAGAAAAAACTGCGAAAGCGAAATCGTCCGCGTCTTTTGCGGTCCAGAGCACGCCACTTCCGTCGAAAGCGCAAGCAACACGGGCCCCCAATCGCCTGTCGGATCCGCCTCGGCCAGTGAGCCTCCGATTGTCCCGCGGTTGCGGACCTGAACGTCCGCAATGCCCGCCGCGCAATCATGCAAGATGGGAATCTGGGCGACGATTTCCGAATCCTCGATTTGCGCGTGGCGCGCAAGCGTTCCGAAGTGAATTGCATTGCCGCGTTTTTCGATCCGGGAAATCCCGGGAATGAAATTGAGGTCGACCAATGCAGTTGGTTTTGAAAGCCGCAGCTTCATTAAGGGAATCAGGCTCTGACCGCCGGCTAGTGCTTTCGCGTCCTCGCCAAGGTCCGAAAGCATTGTGGCCGCTTCTTCCAACGATTTAGCCCGAAGGTAGCGAAATGCAGATGAATACACTGCGTGTCCTTTTTCTTCTAGACGAGCCCAGATTGCATACGACTTGTATACCGCGACGAGCGATTCTAAAACCAACTTCGCTTGCATTCAAGCACGAATCGACGAGACTTCGTTCTGGAAATGTTCTCCGCGCTCGTTTATAGTCCGTGGCAGCCCATTTGATGAAACCGCCGAAAATCTTTCCTGTCCTGCTTGCAGCCGGAAAACCATCGCGGCCGAACGTTCAAAATGCACCGAACAATCTCTCGGGCAGGACATCGTTACAGATCGCTGTCGAAAACTGCGCGGACCTGGAGCGCCCGATTGTCGTTCTGGGTTTTGAATCGGAGCAATTGCGTCCCACGGTGCCCGCCAACGCGCGTATCGTCATCAACCGCAACTGGCGCGCGGGACAGTTAGGCTCGCTCCTCGCAGGATTGCGAAAGGTCCCGCCCGACAGCGCGTTCTTGCTTTATCCCACCGATCTCGTGTTTCTGACGCACCCTGTGATCCGCAAACTCGCGGCGGCGTTTCTACGCCGCACGAAACATCAGAAAATTGTCATGCCCGTGTACCGCGCGCGGGACGGACATCCCGTCATTTTTGCCCCCGAGATTCGTGGGGAACTGGCCCACGCTCAAACAGCGCGGGACGTCGTATATCGGGACCCGCGCCGCATTAAACGAGTCCGCGTCTCAACCTCGGCAATCTGGAAAGATCTCGGCGCACGTCTCACAGTTGGCGGCCGGACGTAAAACGGGCGCGATACGTATGCCAACAGCACGTCTGTTTTTGCCTGGGCTAAAACGTCAGGCGTAGTGCGAGTTGCACCTGACGCGGATTGTTTACCGAACTCGGCGTCCCGTACAACGGGTTCGGCGAGCCTTCCAGACTGCCCGCATGCGTCGAACCACCACAACCGGGCGCCGCAGGATCGGCTGGGCAGAAATCCGATGCACCATACGTTGTATTAAAGTAGCGAATGTTCACGGTATTCATCAGGTTGAAAATTTCACCCAGGACATCTAGTTTCATCGTTTCGCGAATTGGAAAACTGCGCTCGAGCCGGATATCGACCGTTTGCAGTGTGTCGCCCCGGAAGGTATTGCGCGGCTCGAGCCCCACGCGGTCGTTATTGCCGAAGACGTCGCCGTTGACGTCTGAACCAGCGTACTTCGTGAAAAACTGCGGGGATTGCATCGTGACGATGGTGCTGAACGTGAAGTCGCGCGCCGCGATATTCCAACTCTTCGGACTTACAAAGCTGGCATTTCCGACAAAGCGATGCCGGACGTCATCGGCCGAATTCGCGCGCTCACCTCGCAGATTTCCGCTGTCCTGAGGAATCAAGACGAAGCTCGGATTTGGTCCATCGTCAATCGAATGCGAGTACGTGTAGCTGATGCCGTAAGAAATATTTCGCACAAGCTGTTTCTGCAGATTAATCAGAAGCCCGTCGTATTGAGAATCCCACCGCGAAGCGGCTTCGAAGAAAACGCTCCAAGTCGGATCGCGAAACCCAGGGAATAACGTCTGCCCCGGTATTCCTGGGTATGGAACGCAGGGATTCCCCGCCGGAAAATTAGAGAAGAACACATTCTTGCAGCCGACCGCCCCGCCGGAGCTATGCACCTGGACTTGCCCCGTTGGGTCGGGCTGATTTACGTCAAAGAAGCTGCCCAGATGCACGCCGCGCAAATGGATTCCAGAAATGCTCAACAGCGTGCCCTTGACGGGTTGAAATTCCAGAGAAGCACTGGCCTGAATGCCGTAGGGAGTTTGGCTGTTTTGCTGAAAACGCACGATTGTCGCGTCCTGCTGGAAGCCGCAGTTGTTCAGCGTTGCTCCGCCGCACAATGGCGACGGAGTCGCGTCGGGGTACGTGGCGTTCTGCAGCAGTCCATTCAGAGCGGCCGCCGTGAACGCGGGCCCGAAGCCGGCGTATGAGAACAAGCGAGTTGTCGCATTCAGTCCATCTTCGAAAGGGCGCCCTGTGAATTTTCCCAATACTCCGCCGCACGACGGCTCTTGGCACATCAGGAGAGGTGAAGGGAGAGTCCCGTGGAACAGCCCGAAACCGCCCCGGAAAATAAAATTATGAGAAGTTCCGATGTTGTAAGCCAAGCCGAGCCGCGGATCAAAATCCTTCCACTGCGTGTTGAGCGCATTCGAAGGCCATGTCTCAAATTCCCAGCGCACGCCGCCATTCAGAGTCAGCTTGTCCGTTGCCCGCCACTTATCCTGCACGTAGAGTCCGTTGTAAGTGTGGTCGAGAGTGCCGCGGGCCTGATTGCGGACGGATTGAGGAATCGCGCCGCCTTGATATATGGCCGTGCCGCCGGCAAGGCTTGGCTCGGTGAAATTGCTGGCTTGATTGAAACGCTCGAAGAAAATCACGAAGGGATCAGGACACTGAGACGCGCAGCCTGCCACCGCGCCGTTATTCCCGAGGAAATCGCCCAGAGTCGCAAAATCCGCCTCGAAGGGATAGAACAGCGGAAATGACTCGTCCGTGCTTACTCGGTCAAAAGTCCCGCCGAAGCTGATTGTGTGATTGCCCATGCTATGCGTCACGTCGTCCACAATTTCGAAGCGCTGCTCGCGGTAGAAATCCGGATTGCCGCGGTTTACGCCGACGGCGAAAGTGTTGGCGACTTCCAAATGGGGTTGCGTGGAGACGACGGGAAAATCAAACGAGCGGCGCGCGAATTGCACGTGCAAATCGTTGCTCCACGAAGGAGATAAAGTCGTCGTCAGGCCGCCAGCCAGCGATTGGTCCCGAATGAAATTGTTCTTGAACGCAGACGGCAGATCGAAGCCGTTGTTGAGCGGCGATTGATTGGTCAAGCGATCATCGTTGATGAAATAGCGTACATAAAGGTAATTCCGGCTGCTGAGATTTTCGTCCAGCCGGGCAAATCCATTGTCGGTATTTCCGGTGCGCAACACCTGCAAATTCTCGGCGGGCAAGCCGAATACAGTTGTCTTCACGTTGTTGATCGCGACAATGTTATTGAGTACGGCAGAGTTGTAAGTCGGGGATTCCGCGCGCCGCTGCGCTTCATAATTGGCAAAGAAAAACGTCTTATCCTTTTTGATGGGTCCGCCTACCGACAAGCCAAATTGGTTTTGCCTGAGCACGTTGAATCCGGGCGCGGACAGAATACTTTTCGCGTCCATCGCGCTGTTCCGAAAATATTCATAGACCGAACCGTGCAATTGATTCGTTCCGCCCTGCGTGATGATGTTCACAATGCCGGCGGTCGCCCGGCCAAATTCCGTGGTGTAGTCGGTATTGATCACTCGAAATTCGCGCACGGAATCCTGTGGCGGCGTCCCGCGCTGAATTCCCGAGGCCGTCGAAATATCGTCGGCGCCGTCAACGGCGATGAAATTGAAGTGGATGTTCTGACCCGCGAAGGACAGCTTCGTTACGGGCTCGACAATCACGTCCGTGCTGCCCGACGTGGTGTCGCCAATCTGCACTCCGGGTGACAACAGGGCAAAGTCGATGAACTCGCGGCCGTTCACAGGGAGGTTTTGAATTTGCTGCTGCGTGATTACGGTGCTCACTTGCGTCCGCGTTGGTTCCGTAACCTCCGACGTCGCTTGGACGACCACCTTTTCCGTGGCTGCGCCTACTGACAGGTTGAAATTGAGCGCGGCTGTTTCCCCCACCTGCAGGGTGACGTCTTTCGCTTGCGTCTGGAATCCCGCAATCTCCACTGTCACCGTATAGTCGCCAACAGGGATCGCAGCCAGATCATATTCGCCGGAGGTGTTCGTCAAGACGGTCCTCGTGACACCGGTAGCCTTGTTGGTGGCTGTCACTTTGGCGTTGGGAATCGAGCCGCCGCTCGGGTCGAGAACCTGGCCCTGCAGCGTGGCGGTGGTGATTTGCGCCCACGTAGGAACTCCGCGGGCTAGGACAAATAGGACCATCATGCCCAGCAACCCGCACCATCTCGACATCCTCATTGGCATCCTCCAGCAAACGCTAAGTTTCCTGCGGGCCCGGACTAGTACCTTCGCGTTTATATTATGCGCCCAGACCTGTCAAGGGAATTTCTCCGAGGTGGGTAGATGAAGGTTCACGCAACGTTTGCACTCTTACGACGAGGTTCACGCACGCCCTTGCAAGCAACTCTCCAGCGCATCATTTCTGCGAAATCCGCTCCGCCTGAGGCGGAATGTTTTGGTTCAATCGAAAGAAGTTGCTCGGATCGTAATGGCTTTTCACCGCGACGAGACGGTCCCAACGCTCGCTGTATGCCTCCTTTGTGCGCTCTTCTTCGTCGCCACTCATGAAGTTGACGTAGACACCGGGCTGCATCGCAGGCCGAAGTTTCGCAAACAGATCCCGCACCCATGAGATATTTTCGGCGTCCTCCCCCGGCTCGGCCCAGTCTGCCAAGATATTCATGATGTACGGCGCCTCGCGGCTGCCGAAGGCCGTTTCGGACGCGCCAACGCGCCCGGCCGCTCCTCCCAAATACACAAGTTCGATT
>DASRQP010000358.1:0-15838 GCA_035696585.1 Candidatus Acidiferrales bacterium
GAGCGCGACGCACGCCACTCGTCGTAAAGAGTTTCGCCGGAGGGCGCGTGTAAGGCGCGGGTGACGTCAACGAGCAAGGGGGCGAGCGAACCGACCGCGCTGCCGTGGAAATTCGGTCCAGCGGCGGAGGAATCGACGTTGAGATAGGCAATGGCGTTTTTTTTCAGGTCGTCGGCGTACTGCTCGCCCCATTCCGTCGAGCCGGTGAGCGCGTATTCCTCGCCGTCCCAATCGCAAAAAACGAGAGTGCGCTTGGGGCGAGTGCCCTTGCGGAGCAGCGCGCCAAGATCGCGCGTGAGTTCGAGCATCGAAGCGGTACCGCTGGAAGGATCAACACCGCCAAAGACCCAAGCGTCACGATGATTGCCGAGGACGATCCATTCGTCGGGATGTTCGGAGCCACGAATGCGGGCTTCGACGTCGTAATAAGGCTCGATGCCGGTGTTCATTTCGACTTTGACGTGCAGGCGCGCCTGCTTACCGCCGAAGTGATAGGTAAACGGAAGGGAGCCTTGCCAAGACTTGGGTGCCGCGGGACCGCCGAGATTTTTCAGGATTGGCTCGGCATCGCGCCAGGAAATCGGGACGGCGATGATGTGAGGCATGGAAATGGCGTCATTGGGCGAAATATGCTTGGCTCCAGGAACGGAGGCCCATCCGGGAGTGGTGGGATCACCGGGTTCGAGAAAATCGTAGGTGATAGAACCGCGCTGAATGTGGCTTGCGGGCCCCCACGGGCCATCCGGAAACACCTTGCCTTTTGCGAAACCGTCTTCGGCTGGATCGGAATAAATAAGCAACGCGGCCACGCCGAGTTTTTGCGCTGTGTAAGCCTTGAAGCCGCGATAGCTATACGGATTCGAATAACGGACGAGCACGATCTTGCCGCGCACGTCGATACCGTGTTGGCGCAGGAGCTCGTAATCGGCAGGGTTGCCGCTGTGGGCGTAGACGACGGCTGCGGTGACCTCACCCGAGGCGGAATAGCCGAGATACGCGCCGGAGACAGCGGGATTTTTCGTGTCTGGGTCCTGGGGATAGGGATCTTCGCGAAGGCTGGCGCGGAAATGGACAGGGCTGATGAGTTCGACGAGGGCGCTCTGCGGAGTTGAATTAAGGACGTCGTAGCGATGGATGGTGACGTCCTCGAGGCCCTGCGCTTTCCATTGTGCGGCGACCCATTGCGCGAGGGCATTGTTACGCGTCGAGCCTGCTGGATGCGGCTCGGCGGTGAGGTAGCGGTGAAATTTAGCGATCTCTTGGGGCGAGGTCAGGGCGCGAAATTGCTTTTCGGTGGATTGTTCGCGCGCCGCGGATGCGGGCAAAAAGCCGGAGAACTCTATTGGTGATGCTGTTTGTTCGTTTGTTCGCGCCGCCATCACGAGCGACAGACTCGTGATCGTCAGAACTACGATCCAGAAGAGCCTGAGACGAAAAGTGTGACGGAATTTCATGCAGCTCCTTTCCTACTTCTTGAGTTGCTTCGAAACGTCGTCGACCGCGGCATGGAGCGAATGCGCGAGGAAATCAATTTCACTGGCCGAAATAATGAATGGCGGCGCTAGGAGAATGTGGTCACCGCGCGTGCCGTCGGCGCAACCCTGAATTGGATAGGTGAGCACGCCACGCGTGAGAGCGGCATCGTAAATTCGGGAGGCGACGCCAACGTTGGCAGGAAAAGGCTCCCGCGAGCGGGCGTCGCGCACAAATTCGACACCGAGGAGCAATCCCAGACCGCGAATGTCTCCGACAATGGGCGATTGCTTCAAAGGCTCAAGCGCGGCCCGGAGTTCTTCGCCTGCCGGGCTGACGAGAGCGAAGAGATTGTTTTCGGCAATGTAGTCGAGAACGGCGAGACCGGCGGCGGTGGAAACAGGATGAGCGCTATAGGTGAAGCCGTGGAGAAACGCACCCGAACCCTCTTCTATCGTGCGCGCGATGCGGCCCGTGACAATTACCGCGCCGAGAGGCGCATAGCCGCTCGACGTTCCTTTGCCGAGGAGAATGATGTCGGGCGCGACATTCCAATGATCGACGGCGAAGGATTTGCCGGTGCGGCCCATTCCGGTCATCACTTCGTCGGCGATGAGCAGAATTTCGTGACGGCGGCATATTTCCGCGATGCAGGGCATGTATTCGGCGGGAGGGACGACAGCGCCGAGAGTCGCGCCGGAAATGGGCTCAACGGTAAACGCGGCGATGCGATCGTTTTGTTCGTTTGCGAAATTCTTGTCGAGAATGTTATTGAGTTCCGCAGCGCACGCGACGTCGCAGTCGGGATAATGCAAGTTCAGCGGGCAACGATAGCAATAGCAGGGATCGATATGAGGCCAGTCACGCAACAGCGGCGCAAAGGGCGCACGACGTTTGACATTTCCTGAAACAGCAAGCGCGCCGAGCGTGCTACCGTGATAACTTTGCCGACGAGAAACAAACTGGGTCCGTTGGGGCTCGCCGCGCTCGAGAAAATACTGGCGACATAACTTTAGGGCCGTTTCGGTCGCTTCGGAACCGCCGGATGTAAAGAAGACGCGGCCGGGCCCGTCGGGGGATTCGCGAAAGTTGCGAGGCGCAAGCTCGAGTGTGCGGCGGGCAAGTTCGGTTGCTGCTCGTGTGGTGAACGGAGAGGAATGTACGTAAGCGAGCGAACTTGCCTGCTCACCCATCGCGCGAGCCACGGATTCGACGCCGTGCCCAATAGAAACGACCGCAGCGCCGCCGCAAGCGTCGAGGATTTTGCGGCCGTCGGCCGTCTGAATGAAACAACCCTGACCGCGCACCGCTTCGGGGTACGATTTGAGAAAATTGCGCGGGAAAAGGGCGTCAGGCACGTTTTTATCTGGCGCTAACGTAAACTCTGCCGCGCATATTTCGGTTCAAACGCACGTTTTATGCACGGGCAGAGCGATTCTAGCAGAAATACCTGGAATACATTTGGGATGAGTGCGCCATTTTCAGACAACCGCAGCGCTGGCGGGAGAATCTACCTGAATGACGGACATGGCCGGTCTTCGGACTCGCGCGGCGCCAGGCGGAAGTTTGTGAAATTTCGGAAAAGCATTTAACCTAAGAGTGGCTTTCAACATCTCAAGTAGATAAAAGGGGGACGCTGCCGATGAAGAAACGGATGTTGATTTGTGGGCTTCTGGTAATGGGACTGACGATGCCGGCGTTGGCAGGCTCGTCGCGAAGCGATGACGTAAGCCGCATCCAGGCGGCAAACGATGTTTTCAAGGAGATCGTGGACACGCCGGAGAGTTCCATACCGCTGGATTTGCTGCAATCGGCGTCGTGCATTGCGATCATTCCAGGGCAAATGCATTTTGCGTTTATTGTGGGGGCGAATTACGGCAAGGGGATAGTGGTCTGCCGCATAGGCGACAAACCGAGCAGGAACTGGAGTCCGCCGGCGTTTGTGATGATCGGCGGTGGCAGCTTTGGATTCCAGATTGGCGGGGCGTCGACGGATCTGATTCTCGTGTTCCGGAACCGCAACGGGTTGAAGAAGCTGTTGAGCGATAAATTCAAAATCGGTGGCCAGGCGACCGCAGCAGCGGGGCCAGTGGGACGCGATGCCAGCGCGAGCACGGATCTGCAACTACACGCCCAGATATTGTCGTATTCACGCAGCCGGGGCGTTTTTGCTGGGATAAGCCTGGCCGGCGCCGTTTTTCAACCGGACCACGATGGAGATGTCGCAATGTACGGCGAGACCATGGATTCTCAAACCATTCTCAACGGGAAGGTGGTTGCGCCGCCGGAAGCCGCGGAGTTGCTGGCGGAGGTGAAGAAGTACGCCTTGTAGATCAACCGCGCCTCAAGGCAGGCTTGCAAGATCAGCACAGTATTGAACGTCAGCTATTTAGTCAAGGAGGAATTGGCTGCGAACCTGTTTGCGCGGACGCCTTTTTTATTTCCATTTGCGCCGACCATGCTCGAACTTTTCATCATCTCGCGAAATTCCCGCACCAGGTGTCCATCCCACCAGCCGCGATTTACTTCTTCATCAAGGATTTTCCAGGCGTCGTTCGGAGCTAGCGCGACGCGATAAGCACGGTGCGTCGTCAATGCGTCGTACACGTCGGCGATTTGCAAAACTCGCGCAGTGAGAGGAATTGCGTCACTGTGCAACCCATCCGGATAGCCGGAACCGTCCCAGCGTTCATGATGATGTCGAATAATGCCGAGGACGGTGCGGAATGATTTCAGCGGTGAGCAGATGTGCTCGCCGACGGCGGGATGCTGTCTGATCGCGGCACGTTCCTCCGTGGTAAGGGGCCCAGGCTTAAGCAAGATCGAATCTGGCACAACGACTTTGCCGATATCGTGGACAATTCCGGCGCGCCGGAGAGCGGTGATGTCGTCGTCGGGAAGCCCGATGCGTTCGCCGAGATGCGCGGAGAATTCGGACAAGCGCGCGCAATGGCCGTGTGTATAGGGATCGCGGGCCTCAATGGCCAATGCCAAACTGAACAGCACCGCTTCAGCATTCTCGAGTTCGTCGGTGAACGATTTCAGGCGGAGCAAGGAACGGACGCGTGCGTCCAATTCGGTCATATCGATGGGTTTGTTGAGGAAATCGTCAGCGCCGGCTTCGATGCCGCGGATGCGATGGCTCTTGTCCGACAAGCCGGTGACAAGAATGACGGGAATCAGGCGCGTCTCCGGGCGAGATTTGATTTCGTGACAAACCTCGAAGCCGTCGCGGCCTGGCATCATGACGTCAAGAAGAATCAGGTCTGGATCGAACGATGCGCAGGCGTCCAAGGCGCCATTTCCGTCGCTGGCCGTGCGCACGTCATAATCCTGGCGTCGCAGCAACAATTGGAGGCCGCTGCGTACGTCAATATCATCATCGACGACAAGGATTTTCCCGCTCATGAAATTCCGCTGATCCTGAATTGGTTGAATAGTGGGTGGGACTGAAAGGATACGCTTCCGGCGCGAAGTGTGCAATAGAAGACAGAATTCATTTTCTTTTAAGAAGTAAATGAGCTCCGCAAACTCCTGGTGGGCTTCAGGTTACTGTCAGAATTAGGATTCCCGGCGCAACGTCGCCTCGATCAATCCGTGCGGTTCCTCCGCAGGCATGAAAACCTCGCTTTCGTTTTCCATACCAAACGGTTTGAGATCAACGGGAGAGTAAAGGTTGTCCGCCAAAGCGAGCTGGATTTCAGCGATGGCTTCGAAATTATCGAGCACAGCCTGTCCCATGGCGTAGACGGTGTGCTGCAATGAACGGCCTTCGTGATTCGCAAATGTTTCGAGAAGGATTTTGCGAATACCGTGCCATGCAGCTGAATAGGGCGCTTCCGATTCGGACGTTTCGTATGTCCATGTGGCATCAATGTTGACTGAGATAACAGAATTCGAAGCTTCCTTGGCCGTTGTGTAGGGATCGCGCAGAAAGCCCTCGAAGGCACCTCCGGTTGTTTTTAGGACGACCAAGTTTTCGATGCCGGATTGAAGGATCGTATGTTCGCGCGTGGCTGTGATGTGAGTAGTTCGCCGTTCGCTTGCATTGGAGACAAATGCAGAGCCGTGCGGTTTTTCGGCGATGAGGATGCGAGACCAAGGATGCTCTTTGACCGCGACTCGAATGCGAGAAAGCTGCGGATTATAAGTGAGGAAATGTTCGACGATATGGAGCGCAAATTCTTCGACGGCCTCCGCTGGGTATTGCCGAGCAAGAACGTAGACGGTGTTCGTCATGGTATTCGCCGGGAGGATTTTGCGATTGTCGCCCGCGGTGTGAGCGTCGTCGAAATCGCCTTCAAAATGAATGGAGAGCGTGAGGTCTTTCAGTTCATGGACGCTGCCACGGCGCACGACGCGCAACAGTCGAATGCGTGATTCGCCGTAGTTGTTGTGTGCCAGCTTTACGTTCATGACGTGGCTCCTCGAAATTCTCAGCGAACTCCAGCGGACGGGAATCGACAGTACCTAATAGGCATAAAGTTCAGTACGAAATCCTGTCGGGCTTCGCTTCCCACGCATGAAAAACTCTTATGGCAGCGGCGCGCATCAGGGGAACCATGGGGATGCGGCGCTCAGTCAGCGGACGACAGGTTTCGTCGTAAATCAGCGAATCATCGAAGCCGATTTTCGCGGCGTCCTCGGCGGTATTAGCGAAATAGATTTTTGCCAAACGAGCCCAGTAAATAGCCCCGAGGCACATGGGGCATGGCTCGCAGGAGGCATAGATTTCGCATCCACTCAGGTCGAATCGCCTCAGTTTCCGGCAGGCTTCGCGAATGGCGACGATTTCGGCATGCGCGGTGGGATCGTTGGCCGAGGTGACGCGATTAGTTCCTTCGGAAATAATCTCGGTGTCTTTTACGATAAGCGCGGCGAAGGGTCCACCCTGATTCGAGCGAATGTTTTCAAGCGAAAGTTCAATCGCACGAGCCATGAACGAATCTGGGTCAGAGTTTTTTGCCGGCATGCAATTCCTCAATCCAAGCACGCGACTAGTAAGATGGGATTGTAACAGCGGTCAAGGGGTCAGTGCGCGATGACGCGCGATTTGCCCGGCTTGGCTCTCTTCAGGATGAACATAACAGGAATCATAGCGAGGCAGATATAACCCATGATGCGGAAATCGTCGATGAACGAAAGCATCATGGCCTGCTGTTGGATCACGCCGTAGAACATTTTCTCCGCTTGATGAAGAGCCTCTATCGGACTGGAACCGGCAGCAATAAGACGCTGCGCCAGAGCGTGCATTTGGTTTTGGAAACCCGGCGTCAGTGAGGTGATATGGCCGGAGAGAATAGCCTGATGTTTCTGCGCGCCGCGGTCGAGCAGGGTGGTGACGAATGAAATTCCCATACTTCCACCGATATTGCGAGCAAGGTTGATGAGGCCTGTGGCGTCGTTAGTTTTCTTTGGCGCAACAAAATAAAACGCGATCACGTTAATGGGCACAAACAAGAAGGCTACACCCACGCGCGAAACAATCCACACAGTCACGGGCGTCCAAATGCCCATTTGCAGATCGAAATGCGCCATCATGAAAAGTCCGGACGCAGTGATAGCGAGGCCCACGACGACGAGCCATCGCGCTTCAAATTTTGCGAGCAAAAAGCCCACGATGGGCAAAATGGCAATCATGATGGCTCCGCCGGGAAGCAAAACCAAGCCGCTCTGCATTGCGCTGTAGCCCATGAGGGTTTGCATCAGTATGGGGAGTAAGACCGTTGTTCCATATAAAACGAAGCCGAGGATATACATCGTGAATACGGCAACGGCGAAATTTCGCTCCTTGAGCAGATGCAAGTCCACGACGGGTTCTTTTTGTAGCAACTCCCAAACGACTGCGCCGACGAGGCCGGTGGCGCCGATGATGCTGGCCCAGACGATGAAGTGGGAGCCGAACCAATCGTCGCGCTGGCCTTTGTCGAGGACGACTTGAAGAAATCCGAGGCCGACGCTGAGGAAGGCGATGCCAATATAGTCGATCCTAAGACGCAGTTTCTTCATGTAGGGCGGATTCTTAATCAACATCGTGGTCATCAGGATCGACAGGATGCCGACGGGAATGTTGATGAAGAAAATCCAGCGCCAAGTGAAACTGTCGGTAATCCACCCGCCAAGTGTGGGACCGATTGTGGGCGCCACGACGACGCCCATGCCGTAGACGGCCATGGCCATGCCTTGTTTTTCGCGCGGGAAACTATCGACGAGAATTGCCTGAGAAATTGGCTGAAGGCCACCTCCTCCGGCGCCTTGGATGACGCGGAAGAAGACCAGCATGGGCAAACTTGGCGCGAGGCCGCAGAGAAAAGAGCTGATCGTGAAGACCGCAACGCAAGTCATGTAGAACTGCTTGCGGCCAAAGACATTCGAGAGCCAGCCGGTCAAGGGAAGGACAATGGCGTTCGAGACCAGGTAAGAGGTGAGGACCCATGTGCTCTCGTCGACGCCCGCGCTGAGGCTGCCTGCAATATGCGGCAGCGAGACGTTCGCGACACTGGTGTCGAGAACTTCCATGAACGTCGCGAGCATGACTGTCGCGGCGATCAGCCACGGATTAACGTCCTGTGTGCGCTCGCGCGGAAGTGCAAAAGTCGCCATCAGGGAATTTACTTCGTGATGATTGTGGCCTCGACGTTCATCCCGGGGCGCAGAATCGCCTGCTTCAACACGTCAGGGTCAAGGAAGATTTTTACAGGAATACGTTCGACTACTTTGACGTAGTTGCCAGTCGCATTTTCCGGTGGCAAGAGGCTAAGGCGCGAGCCGGTGGCACCTGCGATGGAATCCACATGTCCCGGAAAAGTCTTCCCGTACATATCGACGTGAATTTCGGCGCGGTCGCCAGGCGTCACATGCGCGAGCTGGGTTTCCTTGAAGTTCGCCGTGACCCAAACATCGTTGAGAGGAACAAGCAGGAGAAGACCCTGGCCGGGTTGCACGATTTCGCCGACTTCAACGGTTTTGTTGGTGACTGTTCCGTCTTCGGGCGCAACGATCGTTGTGTAATCGAGGTTGAGTTGCGCGGTATTCAGGTTGGCTTGCGCCTGCTCAACGGCGGCTCGTGCGGACGCAGCATTCGCCGAACTCACTTTGACTTGCTTGGTGTTTGCTTGCGCCGCGGTCAAGCCGGCGCCTGCTTTTTCGAGTTCTGCCTTCGCTGACGCAACCTGCGCGCGGCGCACGGAAACCGTTTGCTGCGCCAGAGAGAAATTTTGACGTGCAGCGTCGAGTTGACTCTTGTCTTCTTGCTCGGCGGCCACATACCCATCGTATTGCTGCTGGGAAATCTCAGCCTTGGCGGCGAGTGGCTTCATGCGTGTAAGGTCGGATTCCGCCTTTTGATATTTCGCTTCCTTTTCTTGTACGTTTGCCTGCGCGTAGGCCAAGCCGGAAGTCAGCGCCGTCTGCAGGGCCAGATTCGCTTGTTCGTAATTTGCTTGCGCAGCGGCCACTACGGCGTCGGCGCTAGTTGTACCGCTCTGCGTAGTTTCCGATGTGAGCGGGACATTTACAGTGGCGGCCTGCGCGCGGCTTTGCGCGAGCGCCAGCGCTGCCTTGGCGTCGTCAAGTTTCGCCTGAAAATCGCGAGGGTCGAGTCGAACTAGGAACTGGCCCTTTTTGACGGTCTGATTGTCTTTAACCAGGACGTCGATGACGCTGCCGGAAATGCGCGGAGCTATCGGGATAATGTGCGCGTTGACTTGCGCATCGTCAGTAGACTCGCGATTGCGATAATAGAGCCACAAAAGTATGGCGATAATCGCGACAACAACTCCAGCGATCAGAAGCGCGCGGCGCACGCGCGGATTCCGCAGAGCGCTTGGTTTGCGGTCCGCGGGTTTTTCCTCCGGCGGAGGTACTGCTTCTTTTTCCGGTTCCCGTTTTTTCTCAGGCTCGAGTTCTGTGGCTCTAGTGCTCATCGATATAGCTCGCTTTCACTTGTTGTAAAGGACTTCGATGCGCCCGATAGCGTGCGCCAGGTCGGCGCGCGACTGGTTGTACTGATACAGGGCGGATATTTGATTTTCGTTGGCGCGCGCTAGGGCGTCTTGCGCGGTGACGACTTCGATGTTGTCCGCAACACCGGCTTTGAACCGGTCACGCGATTGCTGCACTTCCTGATTGGCGAGGTCCACGCCAAGATTCGCCACCTGCACCTGATTTCGCGCAGAATCAAGTTCAGCGATAGCCGTGCGCACGTCGAGGGCGATTTGGTTGCGTTCGTCTGTGACGCTTTGCTGAATTTTTCGCACTTCCAGGTCATCCCGAGCTATTTCGTTACGAATGCGTCCGCCCGTAAATAGAGGTAACGAAATTCCCGCTTCATACACGTAGGTGGGGATGACGGTGCTGGACGATAAACCTTCCTGCTCGTAATCGCCGCTAAAAACCAGGGCAGGCCAGCGCGATTCGCTGTCAGCACGCTTCTGGTATTCGAGGGATTGTTGCTCGGCGAGCAAGGCCCGCATTTCGGGGCGTGCCTGGTAAGCCTGCGCGAGGCTTTCGTCCGCGCTGATTTCCGGCGTCTCGAAAAAACTGGTTTGATCATCGAGCACGATTCTCTGCTGAGGATCCAGATTCAGTAACTTGGAAAGGCCGTACAGAGCAATCTGCTGATTCGTCTGAGCGACGATGAGACGTTGCTTCTCATTCTGCAGTTCGACATTTGCACGCAAAGCGTCCACACCCGTGGCGACGCCGTTTTTCTGCAAATCGGAAGTTTGATCAAAGAGGGCCTGCGCGAGATCGACCTGCGATTGAGATGCCGCCACTTGCGCTCCGGCGTGAAGGCTGGCCAAGTATTGCGAAACAACGAGAAGCACGATTTGTTCGCGCACAGACTGACGCTGCGCGTCGGCGCTGAGGATATTCTTGCGCGAGGCCTGCCACCGCCGCCAGAGGGAGAGATCGAAAACAGGCGCGGAGAAATTCGAACCAGCCTGAAAAACTTGAAATGGCCCGACTGCTTCAGGCACGCCGGGAATGGTCAGACCGATGCCGGCGCGGATGTTCGCGCGGATGGCGCGGTCCGAGACGTTGAAATCGGCCTGCGGCAGCAGAGCGGAGCGCGCGATGGCGCTGTCTTTCTGGCTCTCGGCCAGATTCAGCCCGGCGATCTGTACGCTGGGATTCTGCTTTAACGCAAGCTCGATTGCCTGATGCAGATTGAGTTGTAAGGGCTGCGCGGTTGCGTTTGTCTGGGCATGCGCCGTTCCGATTGCAAGAAGCAATAGCAGCGGCAAAATCACAAAAACGCGGCCGAGTCTTTGTGAAGACTTTGAACGGGTCTTCAGACGTTCATTCTGCTCGGAGGTGTGCTCCTCAGAAGACATTTGAGTAATGAGTGCCTTTCCGCGAATCGTCAATGGAACTGACAGTGGCGAGTTCGACCCATATTTGATGTTGCGAGCCTTCACTGCGATGCGGGCACATGCAATTCACAGTATCTCGAGGTCGTAATCTCTGGGCCCGGAACGGTCGCCGCTCAAGACGCGCATCACATTGATTTGTTAATCGCGTTCATTGGTAAGCGGCGTTAGAGACGATCGATCTTTGCGGCGAGAATGAAGTCGCTTTCCGTCAAGCCGTCGATTTTGTGAGTCCACGTGGTGATTTCTGCTTTGCCCCAAGTGAAATTGATGGCGGGGTGATGACCTTGTTCTTCCGCCACGGCGCCCACCTTGTTGACGAAGGTAAGAGCCTGCTTAAAATCCGGGAAGGTAAAAGCCTTGGAGAGATGGTGTTCGTTGACAACTTTCCAGCCGGAAACTTGCTTCAGATATCCCTCTAGCTCTTTCCCCTTTAGAGGCGGCACTCCGCCTCGGCAAGGCACGCACGTCTTGCTTGCGAGATCGCTCATCACAGCTCCTTGTCCACAAACTTCCGGACGCGTATCGATTGTAGCGAATCGGGCGCTGATAGCAAAAGCAAGAATCAGAGGCTAGGAAATGTCGTGAAGTTTCAGTGTTTCGCAACGGCAGCGGAATTGCGCGCGAGATATTCCTTGATGTAAGCAGTAAAAGCTTCTTCGAGACGTTGGGTGATTGGGCCGGGAGCATTCGCATAGTGGTGTCCGGCAATTTCGCCGACGGCAAGAAGGGTGCGGTTCGTCGATGAAATGAAAATCTCGTCCGCGGAAAACAGGTCGGCGGGGCGGAGGGTCGCTTCCTCGCAAGAAACACCGATGCGCGGGCCAATTTCGAGCAAGATACTGCGCGTGATGCCTTCGAGGCAGCCGGAATTGAGCGGCGGAGTCAGCACGCGCCCTCCGCGAACGCAGAAGAGATTAGCCGCCGTACATTCGGCGACTTCGCCACGCTCGTTGAGGAGAACGACTTCATCAGAGCCGCCCTGCTGCGCCTCGTAGAGGTTCCAGACATTGTTCAGCCACGACGTGACTTTCACTCCTGCCAGAGGCGACGCGGCGTGGCGACCGTGTCCGCGAAGATTCAAGCGCGCGGGTTGGCGATACGCGGGCAGATCCGTGCTGCAGAGAAACAAGTCCACCGTAGGCATAGCTTCATCGCTACGCCAGTGGCCGACTTGGTTATAGATCACGTAAATGCGCGCACATCCCTCTTGGACATGATTCGCGCGAATAACTTCGGTCAGTTGGCTGCGGACCTTTTCAGCGTCGAAGGGAAACGGGCAATGTGTGCGTGCGGCATCTTTCTCAAGGCGTTTCCAGTGGCGCTCGAACGCGAATACCTCGCCGTCGAAAATGTGGAGCGTCGTGAACAGGCCCCAGCCGTTGAGGAGACCAGCTTGGCCGGGCGAGAAGCGCATCTCTTCGATCGGCATCAGTTTCGTGTTGTGAAAAACAAAACGATGAAGCATCAGTCCTCCGGCACCGCGCGCTATTGTAGCGCAATGCCCTCAACAACGCCGCGCTTGCTAGAACGCTGTGATGCGCTCCGCGGGCACTTCCACTTCATTGACGCCCTTGAATGAAAAAAGCAGGCGCACAAGATAAACGGGCGGATTCTCCGAGGTTTGCCGCACGATATTCCCGACTGCGTCCGTCACCGCTGCGTGGAACA
Source organism: Candidatus Acidiferrales bacterium (assembly GCA_035696585.1). Taxonomy (GTDB): domain Bacteria; phylum Acidobacteriota; class Terriglobia; order Acidiferrales; family UBA7541; genus DAHUXN01. The sequence goes on from DASRQP010000358.1 coordinate 12,519, forward strand.
ACACGCCGCCCGCCTGCATTCCCGCCAGGTTCGCGCGCACGCGCTGACCTTCCTTGAACATGAACCCATTTTCTGCCCGGCTGTGAGATTTTGCAATGCGATTACCCAATCCAGCGAACCGGAAAGTGAGTTCTGAGCCGTCCGGAAGCCTAGAGGCGGCCGAGCAAGCTGACTCTCGCAGGGTATTGTCCCCGGGGTTTTAATCTATGGCAGCATTTTGTGATAAGCCATTGACGATTCACTTGGAGAGGCTTAGAGTAAAAGTGGCCCTTCTTGGGAGGCATTTGTGCGATCCGCATGTAGAAGCTTACTCGCCTGTATTCTGTCGGCTTCTTTAATTAGCCTTCCGGCCTTCGGCGCCGGGACTCCGAACCGCGCGTTGGGCTTTGTTTTAGCCGCACAAGATGCGCAACTGGATGGGAGTGCGGCGGCCAACGGAGCGAATATCTACGATGGCGACACCGTCGCGACAGGTTCAGGGGGTCAGGTTCGCCTACAATTCGCAGGGAATCAGGTTTATTTTTCCCCTTCCAGCTTAGCCAAACTCACCACTAACGGATCTGTAGTGACCGCCGTGCTCACGTCTGGAACTGCAGGGTTCATGTCCGCGCGCGGCGGCGCCGTGGCGATTCGTGCTTTAGATGTTCTTGTACGACCCCAGACCGCTGAGCCAACCACCGCCCAAGTAACCATCATCGCGCCGGACGAGCTCAAGATTGCCAGTATCGCCGGCCCGTTGAGTCTCGAACTCGATGACGAGGTTTATACGATCACTCCAGGCCGCACGTATGGAGTGAAGGTCGTCCCTGACAGCCTGCCCCCTCTGCAAAATGATCAGTTCGCCGCTCGGAAACGGAGAGGCTTGATAATTTTTGTATTCTCCGTGGTCGCGGGTGTCGCCGCGATCATTTACCTCGTCCAAGAACTGCACGAAAGCCCGGAAGTACCATAGGCTTTTTCTGTTGAGCCGATTTGCTACGTTTGTCTGCCGATTGGGGCGATGGTTGACAACGCAACTGCCGGGCGCGTATCATCCTGACGATACAGCGCGTTAACTCTCGCTGCGTCCCCTCTTTTGCTCTTGCCCGTCGGGTGGAGTTTCCGAGGTATATCCTCGGTAAGCGGGTGCTTCCTCAGGGAGAACATCGGCATGTCGCCGGAGTATCAAAACCAAGAGCCACACGTATTCGCGGCGGAAGCTTCTAGTGCCGAAGGGGCAGGAACGGTTCGCGTTGCGACACCGACGGTCGCGGAGGCCGAAGCGACTCCTGAGGTTGCTGAGACGGCGTTTTCAACCGATGACGCGGCAAATTTGGCCGAGAATCCCGAGCAACCGGGCGAGCAGTCGCGCGACGTACCTCACGAAGAGCCGCAAGAACAAACTCCGGAAACAATTCAGCAGGCAGCTGATAAGCCGGTCGACACTCCAATGGAGCAGCTCATCGAACAGTACGCAGTTCCGCAGGCGGCCCCCGCAGGCGGAGAGATTTTCGATGGCCGCGTGATTGCGGTCACGGACTTGGGCGTAGTCGTGGACGTTGGAGCCAAATTCGAAGGACTTGTGCCGGCGCAAGAATTTCTAGACACGGGCGGGATTCACTTCCAATCGGGTGATTCGATCGCCGTGGAGCGGCTACCAGAACAGAAGGATGGCTATGTCCTGTTATCGCACGTGCGCGCCCATCGGCGGCGCGTTTGGGAACAGATCGAGAAGTCGCACAAGGAAGGGCTGACGCTTGCGGGCAAAGTAGTTGACCGCATCAAAGGCGGTTTGGTGGTGGACATCGGGATTCGCGCGTTCTTGCCTGCTTCGCAGCTCGACCTGCGGCCTGTGCACGATTTGGAAGCCTGGAAGGATCGCGAGCTCGAATGCCGTGTCTTGAAGTTGAATCGCAAACGCGGAAACGTGGTGGTGAGCCGTCGCGTGATTCTGGAAGAGGAGCAACGAAAACAACGCGAGGCTTTCGCGGAGACGCTCAGCGAGGGGTCGATTGTTACGGGTAAAGTAAAAAACATCACGGAGTATGGCGTCTTCGTCGATTTGGGTGGTCTGGACGGTTTGCTGCACATCAGCGATCTCGTCTGGGGACGAATCGCGCATCCCTCCGAAGCTGTTTCCGCAGGCCAGGAAATTCAAGTGCAGATCCTGAAGTTTGATAAAGAGAAGATGCGCATTTCGCTGGGGCGTAAACAGCTGCTTCCTGATCCGTGGGTGACTGTTCCGGAGCGGTTCCCGGTGGGCACGCACTTGCGTGGGAAAGTCGTAGGCTTGGCGGACTACGGAGCGTTTGTGCACATTGAGGCTGGCGTGGAGGGATTGGTGCACGTCAGCGAGATGAGCTGGTCAAAGAGATTGAAACATCCTTCGAAGATGGTGAAGGTCGGCGATGAGGTGGAAGTGGTTGTATTGGAATTGAAGCCGGAGCAGCGTCGCATTTCGCTCGGCTTGAAACAGACTTCGCAGGACCCGTGGGCGGGCGTGGCGGAGAAATACGTGGTGGGTTCGGTCGTCAGCGGCCGCGTGCGGAATCTCGCGGACTTCGGCGCGTTTGTCGAACTGGAAGAGGGAATCGAAGGCTTGATCCACGTCAGCGATCTCAGCTGGACGGAGCGCGTGAAGCATCCGAGCGAAAAATTGAAAAAGGGCGATACTGTGGAAGCAAAGGTGCTCAAAATTGACGGCGAGCACCGGCGCATATCGCTGGGCCTAAAGCAAGTCAACGATATCTGGGCGAACTGGTTCGCAGAGCACAAACTAAACGAGGTGCTCAAAGGAAAAGTCGTCCGGAACGCGGCGTTTGGGGCATTCGTCGAGCTTGCAGAAGGCATCGAGGCCCTTTGTCACATTTCAGAGATTGAAGAACGGCGTCCGAAAGGAGAATCGGGTGACCGCAGTAAGCAGAAAACGGGTAAGGGCAGCACCGCGGCGCTCGTGCAGGGGAAGGAGTATGAGTTCAAGATTATACGGCTGGACCCTGAGCAGCGGAAAATCAGTTTGAGCTATCGCGCGGCGCAGAAGCAGGTTGAACGCCGTGATATTGAGGTGTTCCGGTCGTCAAAATCATCGCCCAATGCCACGATCGGCGATGCTATCATGGCCAAACGGCAGGCGAACTGAGCCGAACTCAGCCCGAGACTGTAGAAAAAGATTTACGTTGTGGGCCCATTGGTGATATGGAAGGGCCGCTAAGTGTCCGTAGACTGTGGCCACGGGGTGTTTTCGGGGCCTAAGCAGCAAATTCAGCCCGGCATCCAAACATAAATTTAGGTAAGAGGGAGGGCCGTCGGCCCATGGCAAGCGCTACCGGTAAGCCGGAGGC
>DASRQP010000359.1:0-4165 GCA_035696585.1 Candidatus Acidiferrales bacterium
GCATCTCGGCGAGCGTGAGGCCGATGGCCTTGGACTTCTGGACGAAGGAGACGTAGCGAAGCGCCGCCGGATCGAACACGCGGTAGCCGGTATGGCTGCGTGCCGCCTTCGGCAGCAGTCCGAGACCTTCCCAGTAGCGGATGGTCTTGGACGGCACGCCGGAGCGTTTGGCGAATGCGGAAATAGTGAGCGCGTCGCGCATGATTTGCCTCTCAGGAGGATGAACCTTCCTGCAGGAGGAAGGTGCAAGCGTCAATTCTAAGTACGAGCGCGCCACGCGGAGCGGATTCTTTTGCGGACGGGGAATTTACAGTGCGGGAAAGAAGTGCGCTTGCGGCGTGAGGAGGGCGCTGGCGAGAGAAACCAACTACTTCGCGCTTCGCCGAAGCTCAGGATAAACGGATGAAGCGCGCGATCGGAAAGGAAACGGGGATTGTTTTTTATGTCGTGGCTAAGGCCACAACCCACAAAGAGGTAGTGGGTCAGTTTCCGAATCGCCCGTCATCCGACCAAAAGCGATCGAGGGCGCGACTGAAGTTCGCAACTTCGGGTTGGCTTTATCCTCATTGCAGCAGGCCGCGCACCTCTGCCAGATGATTTTCCAAACTTTGCTTAGTCTCAACCACGCGCTGCGGATTCGGCATGATGTTACGCAAATCGAGGGGCGCGTTTGCAATCATCCCCTGCAGCCGCGGAAGCACAGAAGGGTCGCTCATGGCGCCCACATAAAGGGGGGTGATTTGCGCCAGCGCCGCCAGTCCCTGCGTGCTCAACCCATGATCCGTCCCGCGATAAAGCTCCAATTCGCGTTTGACGGCGCTCTGCCAGTCCAAGCCGGCCGGACCGAGTCGCGCCACTGCCTTTTGCAGCGCCAATCGTTGCGCTGGAGAAACTCCAGCGTGAACTATGTTTGGGATCATCGGCAGATGATCCATCAGCAGACTTGTGGCGGCCTCGGTAGCAAAAAGCGTCCCGCCACTCGCTACATCGTGTGAGAACCGCAATCCCGCAACCAGAGCGCGCACGGCTCCTTCGGTGTCCCCATGCGTCTCCAGGTACATGACATAGAGGGCGTTCAGGTTGCCGAGTAATAGCGCCTTCCGAACATATTCGACGGGCGCTTCCGCGCCGAGTTGGTAGTCAATTCCCCAGTCGCAATCCGACAGCGCCGTTCCACGGTACATAGTGTTGAGTGCAGCCTGATTCTTCTTAAACAGCTCCTTGACGCTGGGATCGTCCAAGCCGGGAATTTGGTGGGTCATCATGGCGGAATCCTGCATTTCCGCAAATGCCGACCAATAACGCAACGCGGCATTCTCACCCAGTTGCTCCCGCGGACCACGCTGCGCTGCCGCGGACCCGACAAACAGTCCAGCGAACACCACGATCACTGCAATCGAACGAACGGGATTCATGGATTGATGTTCTCCTTACTGAGCGCCGCGAACGCGCTCTGACTTTTTGGCACTGTTTTCTCTTCGGAATCGAGCACCAACTCGTTCATGGCTGCCTTCAGCGACGGCGCGCGCTCCAGCAGTTGATTTGCGGTGCGAATCGTCAACGGATGAAAAGCTTTTGTTTGGAGAGCTGTGCCGGTCGAGAAATGCGATACCTTCACGTTCCAATTTGTCGCGAGAACCGCCGCAGTCAAGACGATTGCGACTGCCCAAGCGCCCAGCGCCAGCGCTCGTCTCGCATGTCGTCCGCGCGTCACCACTGGAAGGGCCTCCGGTGCGCGCGGACTAAACTGCTTCAAGTAAATTTCGAACCTGTCATCATCGGCATGCATCTGCACAGGAATCCTCCCTAGCCCCCATCGCATCACGCAGCTTCTCTAGGGCGTAGCGATATCGCGAGGCCACAGTATTTGCGCTAATCTCCAAAAGACTGGCGATTTCCGCATACGTCAGGCCGCACCAGACCCGTAGCACGACCACTTCGCGCTGTTCGCTCGGAAGCGCCCGGAGCCCGCGTCGCAGATTCAATTCTTCGGTGAAATCCCGGTTCAGCACATCGAACCACGGTGTGTTCTCGTCCAGTGCGACATTGCGCTCCTGCGCTTTCGCGCTGTTCAGCACCGCATTTCGCACGCATTGGTATAAGTATGCTTTCGCATGAACGACATCGCCTAACCCGCGTTCAAGCAACCGGACAAAAACCTGCTGAACCGCGTCCTGCGCGTTGCTTCGTTCCCCGGTTATGGCAATCGCAAATAGCAGCAGAGCCGGTCCATGCTGCCGGTACAAGTCCTCGATTTCGGTACTCGTAGAATACATGTCGGGCCGCGCGGTGCTCACCTATAGGACAATCCAGCCCATCCAATTTGTCTAATGAATTTTTTCGCGGTCCAATCGTATGCATTGGTTCAGCCTGAAATGGAAAGAAGCACTTTTGGCGGCGACACGAAATTTCGAATGCTCAGGGACGCGGGAAGAGATGGGCTTCGAGGGCGAGGATGGCGATGGCGGCGAGAGTTGTGACGACGGTGACGATGAGGCCGACGCGCACGAATTCCCAGAAGGTGATTTTTGTGCGGTGCGCGGCGAGTTGCAGAACGATTAAATTCGCGACGGAGCTGATGGGCGTGGCGTTGCCCGCCAACGTGCTGGTGCTCGCCACCGCGAGCCAGACAAAGTGACTGTTGGGGAGCGTCGCGATCACCGGCTTGACGAGCAGCACGGCGGGCACGTTGCTGACAAGATTTGAAAGCACGAGCATGGTTCCGCTGACGGCGAAAAGTTGCGAAGTGACGCCGCCGTTCAGTCCCGGCTCAAAAAAATGAATGAGGTAGGTGACCGCGCCGGAGTTTTCGAATCCCTGCATGACGACGAAGAGCGAGGCGAAGAAAAGAAGCAACTCCCAATTTATGCGGTGATGAATGCTTTCGGATTTGACGCGTCCGATGATGAGGATGAATGCTCCGACGGCCGCGGCCGCCAGAGGAAACGAGAAGTTCATGGTCCACAGGACGAGGACGAGCGCGGCGGCGATTCCGCATTTGATGAGCAGCGTTTGATTCAGCGCGACGGGAATCGCTTCCGGATTTCCTTCGAGCGGCGCGGTGTTTGCGAGTTGACGGCGGAAAAAGATCGCCAGGACGGTAACGTCGAGCACAAGTCCCACAAGCGCGACGGGGGCGAGATGAAATAAGAAATCGAGAAACGTGAAATGCGCGGTGACTCCGACGAGCGCGTTCTGCGGATTCCCGGTGACGGACATGACCGAGCCGATGTTCGAAGAAGTGGCGAGGGCGACAAGATAGGGCAGCTTCGGGAGATGCAAACGGTCGGTGATGGCGAGAACGATGGGCGTGAAGATGAGGCAGATGGTGTCGTTAACGAAAAATGCGGAGAGGATTCCGGCGGTGAAGATGAGCAGAACGAGAAGTTGCAAGCGCGTGCGGGCGAGCGAAGCGACATGGACGGCGATCCAGTCGAAAAAATGCGCGATTTGGAAATGCGCGACGAGAATCATGATGCCGAGAAGGAAAATAATCGTGTCCCAGCTGACCGCGCGGTACGCGTCGTCGAGCGAGACGACTCCCACTAGCACCATGGCTACCGCGCCGCAAAACGCCGCTGCCGTGCGGTCGAGATGGCTGCCGCGTCCGCTTTCGACGGCGATCAAGATGTAGGTGACGAGGAAAATAATGATGGGGAGCCAGTGAAGCTGAGTCAGAAAAGGAACGATGGCGGCGGGCAGCGAGAGCATGCAGAAGGGAGCTTAGCGCGCTTCGCGTGCAATGGAAAATAGAAGTGATGGGGCCAGTTTGAATTTCTGAAGGGACTAATCGGCCTCAGACAATTGGGCTTTGAGCAACTCCGCAAGGTAGTTGGCTAATTGTGTTACGTCCAGTTGACCGTTGTCCCACGCTCGGTCAGCGGCGCTAAGCGCATCGTAATATTGTTGACGATTTTCCCGTATCCGCTCCGGCACTATCTTCTTTCCTTGGAGCAATCGGCCCTGTTTCATGCAAATCAGATAATAGCAGGCAGCCCTGGCAGTTCGCCCGTTACCTTCGACAAAGGGGTGAATCCAATTCAAACGCCACAGAGCATAGGCCGCAAGAAAAGTCGGATGATCGATTGTGGTCCAATTTTCGTGCACCAAGGAAAAGAACCGATCCATGTGATTCGGAACTTCCTTGAAGTGCGTAGGCCAGTGA
>DASRQP010000360.1:0-4695 GCA_035696585.1 Candidatus Acidiferrales bacterium
TTTTGCCTTTGGAGGAAGCAACACCTGTATCGCCGACGCGGCAGTTTTGCCCGACGCGAGCTGCACAATCGCAGTGGACTTCGCCCCCAACGAACCAAATCCGCCACGAAATCTTGCGGCACAAGCGGTGATATCTTTTGCGGAAACCAGCAATCAGTCGACAGGCACGGCGGCCATTGCGCTATCCGGAATCGAAGCGACCGCCGCAATGCCTGCCGTCGGCCTGTCAAGCACTTCACTTAATTTCGGAAGCGTCAACGTGGGCGGTTCGACGACCCAGCCTCCGGTGCAGCTTAAGAATACGGGCAGCGCGGCGCTGTCCATTGCCAGCATCGGAATCACGGGTCCGAATGCGAGCGATTTCGCGGAGACGTCAACTTGTCCTTTGTCGTCGAGCGGCACGCTGAGCGCAGGCGCGAGTTGCACAATCTCCGTGACGTTCCAGCCTACTGCCGCCGGCCCCCGCACCGCCGGCGTCGTTATTTCCGACAACGCCAATCCGTCGCAGCAGACGATCGCGCTCAGCGGGACAGGCGCCACGGCTACCGTGTCGCTGACGCCAACGAGCCTGACCTTCCCAACGCAAAATGAAGGACCGCCGAGCGCGCCGCAAAACGTGATGCTCAAGAACACAGGCGCTTCGCCCGTGACGATTTCATCCATCAGCTTCGGCGGCGCGAATCCAACTGACTTCGCGCAGACGAACAATTGTCCCCTGGTGCCGTCTGCAACGCTGAACGCGGGCGCCATTTGCACGATTTCGATTACGTTTCAGCCCACGGCATCAGGATCGCTCTCGGCGGTGCTTTCGGTGGCCGACGATTCGATGCCGTCGCCACAGACAGTCGCCGTCAGCGGAACAGGAACGGTGCCGATAGTTCAAGTAGCGCCAACGTCGTTGCAGTTCAGCTCCACGCTCGTGGGAGTCGCGAGCGCATCTCAACCCATTCAAGTGAGCAACAGCGGCACCGGCGCGCTGGTTATAAGCGGCGTAAGTTTCGGAGGCGCCGATGCTGGCGACTTTCAAGCCTTGGGGAGTTGCGTTGGAGCGAAGGGTGTCAATATCAATGTCGCGGTGGGAGCGAATTGCACGCTCAACGTCGAATTCCTGCCGCTGGCGGCGGGAACGCGCACGGCGACGCTGACACTCAACGACAACGCGAACACGAATCCGCCAGTGACGCTCACTGCAACGGCGACCGATTTCCAGATGGGACCGCCGCCGGGCGGAACGACTTCCGCAACCGTTGCGGCCGGGCAAACGGCCACCATAGCCTTGCAGTTGAGTTCTATGAACGGATTCACGGGAACTGTGACGCTGGGATGCACGAACGCCCCGCCTGCGGGCGGATGCAGCGCTTCGCCAACTTCCGCCCAGATTTCTGGTGCGACGCCCGTTCCTTTCACTGTGAGTGTCACAACAATGGCGCGCAGTTCGCTCTTGCCGGTCGCAAGGCCAGGTGTGCATCGACGGATGCTCCCCGCGACGCCAATGGCGATTATTTTGCTGCTGGCGCTCGCCATTCTATTTTTCGTCGGTCCGCGGAGTAGAAAATCTCGCGTCTTGCGGCCCATCTTGGCGCTCAGCCTTCTGCTGCTTGCATCGTGCGGAGGAGGTGGAAGCAGCACGACTCCGCCAAGCGGGACACCCGCGGGAACCTATACCGTTCAGGCTACGGCGACAATGGCTGGTGCCACGCGCACGATAAACCTGTCGATCACCGTGCAATAGCGCGCGCCGTCCTGAGGAAATGTGCGCCGCGAAACCACGATGCGAAATACCGAAATCAATACTGTTTGATAGCCAAGTCGCGAGGACTGCGTCCCACCGGAATCATCGCAATCAGGCATCCTGCTGTGCTACCCGGTTGCGAGCAGCCCACCGTGCGGATCACCGCGAGGTTGTCTGAAGCAGTATCCACCACCAACAACATGCCGCCGACAGGCGTGAATTCCAGCGTTTCCGGCCGTTGGCCTGTCCTGATGACGTCGAGATTCAGAACCTGGCGGAAATTAATCTGGATGGGAACAATCTCCGATGCGGCCGAGTCCGCGACGTAAAGAAACTGGCCATCAGGGGTAAGAACGGCGCGCGTGGGCGCGGAGCCAAGAAGAACGTAATCGCTCACTTCGTTCGTCCATGTGTTGACGATCAGCAGCCCGTGCGCATCGGGCGAAGGAATATAGAGTTCGCCGCCGTCGTTTTTCAGAACGAAGCTGCCCGCCGAGCCTCCGAGATGCAGGTTCGCAATCAACGCGGGCTTGCGAAGATCGACCACGGAAATCTGATCCGAATCGCCCGACGAGATGAACGCTTTCGAGCTGTCGGGAAGAACGGAAATTTGCTCGGGCTGCGGCACCACATGCACCACGCCAACCGGCGCCAGCGTCAGCGAATTCAGCAAAGACACGGTAGAATCGCCGCGATTGCTGACCACCACCACTTTGCCATCGGGCGTGACGTGCGCTATCCACGGACGCCGTCCCGCGCGGCCGCGCGCGACGATTTGGCGTGAAGCGCAATCGATTGCCACCACGTTGTCCGAGCCCGAGGCTGCCACGTACGCGCGTTTCGCGTCAGGCGAAAAATCAATTGCGTAAGGGTTTGCTCCCACGGGAATGCGCGCGACGATCTGGCTCGATTTCGTGTCGAGCACCCACGCATACCCGCCCAAAGTGCTGACGCCCCAGATTTCGCTGCGTTTCGGGTGCGCGCGTATGCCGCTGGGCGAGGGGCCTACCGGAATGGTGGCAACCGCCGTCAGGCTCACCAGGTTAATCGCTGTAAGCGTGCCGTCTGCGGTGTTCGCGACGTAAGCGTATAAGTGCACACCGGGCAGCAGGACCGACGGGCGATGTTCGCGGACAATTTCGACGATCGAAATCGCCAGCAGAATCACCAGAATAAAAAGGAGGCGGATGTTCCAATTGAATTTCGATTTGGACGGGCGGCCACGCGGCGGCGGCGTTGCAAAAAGAGATGACGGAGTGGCCACGGGCTGGCTAGTTGAGCGTGCGATGAACGACCGAGGCGATTTGGCGCACTTCTTTCATCAATTGCTCGAGTTCCTCGGGAATGATCGACTGCGCGCCATCGGACAGTGCATGGTCCGGATCGTGATGCACTTCCACAATTAAACCATCCGCGCCCACCGCAATCGCCGCGCGCGAGAGTGGCAGCACTTTGTTGCGCCGTCCCGTCCCGTGGCTCGGGTCCACCAGAATCGGCAAATGGCTGCGCGACTGCACCGCTGGAATGATGCTCAGGTCGAGCGTGTTCCGCGTATGCTCGGAGAAAGTCCGCACGCCGCGTTCGCACAAAATCAGCTGGTAGTTGCCTTCGGAAAGTATGTACTCGGCGGCCATCAGAAATTCGTCCAGCGTCGCGGACATGCCGCGCTTCAGCAGCACAGGCTTCGAAGCTTTGCCCGCCCTTTTTAGCAAAGAAAAATTTTGCATGTTGCGCGCGCCAATCTGAATCACATCCGCGTATTTCTCCACCAGATCGATGCTCTCGTTATCGATTGCTTCCGTGACGATGCCCAAGCCAAATCGCTCGCGCACCTCCGCCAGAATTTTCAGCCCCGGCTCGCCCAATCCTTGAAAACTGTAGGGCGACGTGCGCGGTTTGTACGCGCCGCCGCGAAAAAGGTGCGCGCCAGCGGCCTTAACGCACTGCGCGACGGCCATCGCCTGCTCGCGAGTCTCAACCGCGCAAGGGCCGGCAATCACCGCCAGCGCCGCGCCGCCGATACACACTTCTCCGGCGGGCGTCGGAATGCGCACAACTGTGTTTTCCTCTTTGGCGTCGCGGCTTACCAGTTTATAGGGCTTGCTGACGGGGATGCATTCAACAACTCCAGACATCGCTTCGAGCGAACCGGTATCGACCGCGCCGGAATTTCCCGTGATGCCGATAGCCGTGCGGTTTGACCCAGGAATCGGGTGAGCGCGCAAGCCCAGCGATTCAATGCGCTCGCAGACGGCGCGCACCTGCTCCTCAGTAGCGTGCGATTGCATTACAACCAGCATTCAGAGAGTCTCCCCCAGTGTTCGCAAAATGGTCTGGACCAATTTCACTGGAACAATTTTATTGAACCAACGAGTGTACTGCATCGCGCCGCAACGCTGCAATCCGCGCTTGCGCAAGCCGTGAAGGTCATCGTGCGCCTCGGCGAGTGGCCACGCTTTAAGGTTTTGCCTTTACGGGTGCCCCATGCTCGTCTTGTGAGCGTGGGGCTCTTGCCCCTCTTCCCTTTGGGCACGCTTGGCGGGTGGCCCACGCTTTAAGGTTTGGTTTTTACGGGTGCCCCATGCTCGTCTTGTGAGCGTGGGGCTTTTGCCCCTCTTGCCTTTGGGCACGCTTGCCGGGCGGCCCACGCTTTAAGGTTTGGCCTTTACGGGTGCCCCCTGCTCGTCTTGTGAGCGTGGGGTTTTTGCCCCTCTTGCCTTTGGGCACGTGGCACAGGGCCTTACTAACCACTTACCCCGCGCTAACTGACGTCATTGCGCGCCCCGCTCTGAATCACCCGCGTTGCCGCCGCGCTCGAGCAGCAACTCCGCAGTGACGCGGCGCGACTCGTCGAGGATGTGTTGAAAGAGCGCGGCCACTGCCTGAGCGTCGAGCGGCCCGGGATTGTAGCGCTGCGCGTGGCGAAGAATATCTTCCTCGCGAGCCTCATCGCGCATCGGCAG
>DASRQP010000361.1:0-8100 GCA_035696585.1 Candidatus Acidiferrales bacterium
AACGGTTTCGTATGCCTTGTGGAACGAGCATGGATGGCTCCCTATGAAAGCCCTGAGTTTTGGAACCAGAAAAATCGGAGCCCGGACTGCTACAATCCGCCAGCTGCGCGAACCGTACTCCCGCTGCTTCTGAAGAGGACCGAGTTGATTTTGGCTGGTCAGTCAAAAGACCAAATTATGGATGCGGTTAAGGCATTCGGGAAAGAAGTACCCGCTTTGCAGCCCGGAGCCATGTGCTACATGTTGTCTAAGGACGCATACCTTACCGACCAGGGTAGCCATAACCTGGCCCACTTAATGTTTTACGTTCCGGAAGGCACGGCCTGGGGTGAAAATCTGCCTGGTTCCCCGGTTCAGGTACTTCAACAAGAGATCCCGGGCGCTCCAAGCCCCGTAAGCATGTACATAATTCCCGTGCGCCGGTGGTCGGATGGAACGTCCGCAGTCGCGGTTGCGCACTGACGTTCGATTGCAGGTGAATGAAATTTGACATAGAGAGCTTTGCAGCACCGTGGTAGATTTCGCGGACGGGAAAATTCGACGAGGAGACGAGAATGAGCAAGGTACGCGTACTGGTGGGCACGCGCAAAGGCGCATTCATTCTGACGGCGGATGGCAAGCGCGAAAAATGGGATGTCAACGGCCCGTTCTTTGCGGGCTGGCCGGTGTATCACCTGAAAGGCTCGCCGGTTGACCCGAACCGCATCTTTGCCTCGCAGACGAGCGACTGGTTCGGGCAGGTGATTCAGCGCTCCGACGATGGAGGCAAAACCTGGATACAGCCGGGCACGCCGCCTGGCGAACCGACGACCGCACCGGGAGGCATGCCCAAAGGCGAGAGCAACAAGTTTGTTTACGATACATCCGCGCAAAACGGCAAGCCGCTCACCACCCACCAGTGGTACGACGGGACGCAACATCCGTGGGAATTCAAACGCGTGTGGCACCTCGAACCGTCACTGAAAGACCCCGACACGGTCTACGCGGGAATCGAAGACGCGGCGCTTTTCCGTTCGTCCGATGGCGGCAAGAGTTGGCAGGAGCTTTCAGGACTTCGCGGCCACGGCACCGGCCCCAAATGGCAACCGGGCGCGGGCGGATTGTGCCTCCACTCCATTGTTCTCGATCCCAGCAACGCGCAGCGGATATTCATCGCCATCTCGGCGGCGGGCGCGTTTCGCACCGACGATGGCGGCAAGACGTGGAAGCCCATCAATCAGGGACTCCGTTCGCAATACATTCCCGACCCGAAGGCCGAGATTGGCCACTGCGTTCACCACATCGCCATGCACGCGAATAAACCAGGCGTGCTGTTCATGCAAAAGCACTGGGACGTGATGCGCACGAACAACGCGGGCGACGTGTGGACCGAAGTCAGCGGCAATCTGCCGACGGATTTCGGTTTCGTAATCGACATTCACGCGCACGAGCCGGAGACGATTTACGTGGTTCCGATCAAGAGCGATGGTGAGCATTTTCCTCTCGACGGGAAATTGCGCGTCTACCGCAGCCGCACGGGCGGAAACGAGTGGGAAGAGTTGTCGAAGGGCCTGCCGGAACGCAATTGCTACGTGAATGTGTTGCGCGACGCGATGTGCGTGGATTCGCTCGATTCCTGTGGCGTATATTTCGGCACCACGGGCGGGCAAGTCTACTCGTCAGCGAATGCGGGAGATAGTTGGGCTCCCATCGTGCGCGATCTTCCGGCCGTGCTTTCGGTTGAGGTTCAGACGCTGGCGTGAACTGAAAAATGAGTCGAGCAACGATTCAAGTCGCATTGCCTGCGCATCTGCGGACGCTGGCGCGCCTCGACCATGGCGACGTGAAGGTGGAAGTCGAGGGGCGAGTCACGCAGCGTTCCGTGCTTGACGCGCTCGAAGCGCGCTATCCCATGCTGTGCGGCACGATTCGCGATCACACGACGCAGGAGCGGCGCCCGTTTGTGCGCTTTTTCGCCTGCGAGCAGGATCTTTCCCACGAATCGCCCGACGCGCCGTTGCCCGAAAAGGTCGCGAGTGGGAAGGAACCTTTTTTCGTCATCGGCGCGATTGCCGGCGGCTAGTGTGACGGTCTGGCGCGTGACGAGAGCTTAAGTCAACGTTGTGACGATTTCCTAGAAATAAACGGTGGCCAAAAGGAGGCTGGAACATGCGATTCCTTCACGATTTGAGAGTTGCGATACGTTCCCTGTCGCGCGCACGCGCGTTGTGGCTCACCGTGGCCGTCACACTGGCTCTCGGCATCGGCGCGAACGCGGCCATTTTCAGTGTTGTTCGCGGGGTGCTGCTGCGGCCGCTCGCGAATCGCGACGAAGACCGCCTGCTCTACTTGCGCCAGAGCGCCCCGGGCATCAATGTCGATAATGCCGCCTTTTCAGTTCCTGAAATCGCGGACATCGGCAGCAACCTGAAGACCATCAAGGAACTCGGCACTTTCTCAGAGATCGACTTCACCATCGTAGGGCTTGGCACTCCTCGTGAGATCCACGCGGGGGTTGTGGATGGCAACTACTTCGACGTGATGGGACTGCGTCCGGTGCTTGGACGCTTACTAGGTCCCAGCGACGATGGCCCCAAAGCAGTGGGCGCGGCCGTGCTGACGTATCGATTCTGGACCACTTCGCTGCATTCGGATCCCAGCGTGATTGGAAAGACAGTTCGTCTGGGGAGCTTCGAAGGCACGCGCTCCGCCGTCATCGTAGGTGTTTTGCAACCGTCGGTGCCCTATCCCGTGGAAACGCAAATGATCGCCAACGTGGTCACGAGCCCGCATCACTTGTCGGCCACCATGGTGCAGGGCCGCGAGCATCGCATGACCGAAGTTTTCGCGCGCCTGGCTCCAGGAGCCAATATCGATTCCGCCCGCGCCGAACTCCACACCGTCTACGGGGGGATGCTGGCGGCGCACCCGGAGGTATATAAGGCGCCGGATCACTTCACAATCGCGGTGACGCGCCTGCACGACCAGATCAATTCGAATGCGAAAACCATTTTGTGGGTGCTCTTCGCTGCTGCCGGGTTGCTGTTCGTGATCGCCTGCTCGAATGTGGCCAATCTGATTCTGGCTCGAACGGTGCGCCGCGAATCCGAACTGGCGATACGCTCGGCTCTTGGAGCGACCAATGCCGCGCTCCGTCGTTCGCTTTTGGCGGAAAGTCTTGTGATGTGCGGCAGCGGCGCGCTGGCGGGAGTTCTCATCGCCGCGCCGATGGTTGCCGTGCTGGCCCGCTATGCTTCGCGGTTCTCTGTCCGCGCGCTCGATCTCAAGCTCGACTCTACACTGGTTTGGATTGGGATTGCGCTGGCGTTGATCGCCGCAGTTTTCCTGGCGTATGTTCCGCGGCTGCCCTCGTCGGATGCATCGCACGGGCCCCGCTTGTCGAGCAGCGGTGTCCGCGTCACCAGCGGCAGCGCTCGCCGACTCCGCACTTTCGCCATTACCCAGATCACTGCTTCGTTCCTGTTACTCGCTGGTGCAGGCGCGCTTTTGAGGACTCTGATGGTGCTCGAAAAAATGCAGGCGCCGTTCGACACGGCGCACGTCCTCGCTGTGAACCTTCCCGTAATGTCCTACGGGCGAACGCCGGAACAGGTGCGCGATTTTTATCGTGATGTGCAGCGCAATGTCAGCGCGCTGCCGGGTGTCGAACATGCCTCCTCGAGTTTCGGCGTTCCCTGGCGTGACGCCCAACCGCTCAGCATCAGTTTCACATTCGCGATGGAAGGCGCGCCGCGAGAAAACGGCGAGGCGGACTGGCGCGCGAAGTTCCGCTCCATAGCACCCGGGTATTTCCAGACTATGGGCATTCCGCTTCTCGAGGGCCGCGATTTCAATGACGGCGACCGCGACGGTTCCGAACGCGTGGTAATCATCAGCGAGAGCGTCGCGCAGAAGTTATTCCCGGGCCAGGTCGCTCTGAACCGCCGCTTGATGTGGACCGACGGCGTAATCAAGTTCATCGGCATCAGCGGCGAGCCGCGCCGCGTCGTCGGCATCGTGCCGGACTTCGACGACGAAAACATCATCCCGCAGCCGGTGATGAGCGTGTATCAACCGTGCGACCAGGAAGGCTGGGGCGGGCGGCTGTTCGTGCGCACGCAGGGCGATCCTTACGCGATGGTTCCCGCCATCACGCGCAAGATTCATGAGATGTCCTCGGACCAGCCAGTCGAGCAAGTCAGCACGCTGGGCGACATTCGCGCGCAGATTCTCACGCCGGACCGCCTCAATGCCGTCGTGTTCGGCGGATTCGCCATCGTGGCGCTGTTGATTTCCGTGGTGGGCGTGGCGGGCGTGCTTGCGTTTTCCGTGAGTGGGCGCACGCGCGAGTTCGGCATCCGCATGGCTCTCGGCGCTCACCCCCGCAACATTCTCACCAACGTTTTGTGGGAGGGTTTGGTCATCGCGAGCATCGGCGTAGTCACAGGTGTCCTGGTTGGTTTTGCGTTCGCGCGCTTGATTGGCAAATACATTGCGGACGTCCAACTGCCGGGGGCGCTGCCCTTGATCGCTTCCGCTGCGGTAATTCTTGCTGCCGCGGTGATCGCGTCGGCTCTCCCCGCGGCCCGCGCCGCCCGGGTCGACGTGGTGCAGGCGTTGCACTCCGAGTAACATTCGGAAAGGAGGAACCGTGAATCTCAATCCACATATCAGTTTCAAGGGCGACTGCGAGGACGCATTCAATTTCTATGAACAGCACCTCGGCGGCAAAATCCAGTTCATCCTGACGTACGGCGCGTCCCCCATGGCAAAGGACGTGCCGCCCGACTGGCAGGGAAAAGTGGTTCACGCCGCGTTGAACATCGATGGACGCATCATCACGGGAAATGACAACCCGCCCAACCACTATCAGACGCCGCAAGGTTTCTCGCTGACCATCGAAGTGAAAGACGTGGCAGAAGCAGAGCGCGTCTTCGCGGCGTTCGCGGAGAACGCCAAAGTGCAGATGCCGCTGCAGGAAACTTTCTGGGCCACGCGGTTCGGCATGCTCGTGGATCGCTTCGGCATCCCGTGGATGATCAACTGTGGAAAAGCCAGCCAGCAAGCGGCCTAGAGCTGGTAATTTGTGTGGGGCTTTGCCTGAGGACCGTGCTTACGCGCGGCTGCGGTTCAGAAGAAAACGAATCAGCGAGTAACCGCCCGTGATGGGCAGCAGGATAATCTGCTTCCACATCGCGGCTTTTTCGACCTGCTTTTCGCGCTCGCTCGAAACGCGGGTTTGCTCCCGCGCGACGAGCATCGCGCCGTACTTCGCAAAATCAACGCCGCATTTATCGCACGTCCCGCCATGCCTCTGCGTAGCCGCGCAGGACGGGCACTTGAAGCGCAGCGTAGCGTGGCAGCGCCGGCAGAATTGCTCCGCGTCGCCATTCGGCGTCTTGCACTTGGGACATTCCATACCGCAATTTTAGCGCGCACGTGAAGAGTGGACGTGGCGCGCCCGCGTCCTTGTGCGCTAGCCGAACTGTTCTTCGGGACAGGCTTTGCGAGCGGTGCGGCTCGATTACCCATAGGACACCGCCGAACGTTAAGATAGTTGTGCCTATATATAGCGTCCCTATATAGTGGTGGCATTATGATTGGAGCAAACATCAAACGGGGCAGTTCGGAGTTGGCGGTTCTTTCGGTTCTCGAAGCGGGCCCCTTGCATGGCTACGAAATCGCGCGGCGCATTGAGCGCAACACGCGCGGAGCGCTGCGCTTCACGCTCGCCTCGCTTTATCCATTGCTTTACCGCATGGAATCGCGCGGCTGGCTCAAAGCCGCCTGGAGCGAAACGGGTGACGCGCGCGCGCGGCGATGTTACCGCCTCACGGCGGCCGGCCGTAAAAAGCTAGCGCCGCTGCGCAAGGAGTGGAACGATCTGTTTCGCGCGCTCGCGCGGTTGGCGGAGGCGCATCATGCGTGACTGGCGCAGCGAAGCTTCGGGCACGCTTGCGAATTCCAAACTCGCGCCCGCCGAACGCGACGAAGTTTCTCGCGAACTCGCCGGCTACCTCGAAGATTTGTGCAGCGACGCGCCAGCGCGCGGCCTCGACGATTCCGCCGCGACGCAGCGCGCCGCTGCGGAGCTTCACGAAGACAAGCACCTCGGCACGAAACTCTATCTCGCCCGCAGGGAGGGCAACATGGACCTAAAGGACCGCGTCAAACACCTGTGGCTGCCCGGACTCACCATGATGCTCGCCAGCGCCGTTACTCTTGCGATGTTCCAGATCGCCGGACTTCGTCCGTACTTCCAAACGGTTTGGTTCAGGGGCGACTCAATGACTCCTCATTCCGTTTACTCGTACCTCACGATTTATGTTCCGTGGCTGTGCGTCCTGCCGTTTCTCGGCGCCGCTGGTGCGTACTGGTCGCGCCACGTGGGTAGTGGGCGTGCTGCGCGGTTGACCGTTGGGCTTTTTCCGGCGCTCGTGTTCCTCGCGATATTTCTAGTGTTCGTGCCGGCGAGCCTCGCGATGGGAACGCTTCCGCCTGCGGAGGCATTCATTCCCGCATTTGCCGGCCTGATTGTGAGCTGGGTCGTCATCCCCGGCGCGGCGCTGCTGCTGGGAGTTTTGCCGTTTCTTCGCAGCAGCGGTGTTGCTCGGAGAACTGCTTAGGGGGAGTGCATCATGCGTGATTGGAGCAACGAAGTCTCGCGCAAACTTGCGAACTCCAAGCTTCCCGCCGAGGAGCGCGAAGAAATCTCCCGCGAGCTCGCGGGTCATCTTGAGGATTTGTACAGCGACGCGCGCAATCGCGGTCTCGACGAATCGGCCGCCATCGAATGCGTCGTCGCTGAACTTCATGAAGACGCGAGGCTCGGTTCGAAACTCTGCTTCGCCCGTCAGGAGGGCAACATGATGATCGAACGTATAAGACGCTTCTGGTTTCCCAGTGTTGCGATTTTGCTTGCCAGCGTGGCCTTTCTGGCAGCAATCCAGGCCGTTGGCCTTCGTCCACATTTCATGATGAAGGGGGAACTGCCGCTCGTAATTTATCTTCCGTGGCTTGTCGTCCTGCCATTTTTTGGCGCAGGAGGAGCGTACTGGGCGCGCTGCCAGAGAGGCGGCCAGACAGTTGCGGCCGCGATAGGATTTCTTCCTGTCCTGAAGTTCTTAGGTTCGCTCGTGGCCGTCTTCGTTGCGAGCCTGTTGGTGGCTCTGCCGGTTTGTGTCGCGTTAGGCGCTCTTACAGCTGATGCGGAGTTTTTTATCGTATTGGCGGGCGCAATTCTGAGCTGGGTCGTCATCCCCGGCGTCGCGCTACTGCTGGGAGTTTGGCCGTTTATTCGCAGCAGCAGCGTTGCTCGACGGATTGCCTAAGGCGGATTCAGCGTTTCTGCTTTGCTTTGGTGCCGCCACGAGTCCGCTCGTACTTCAGCGCCACCAAACCCTGCGAGTACGTCTTATTTTCCGCCAATCAAATTTGCTCTCCGGGAACCCGCTCGGGAAAAGCGGAATTCCTTCGCCGAGCAGCACCGGAGCGATCCCCAGATAGAGTTCATCCACCAGATCTTCTTTCAAAAACTCACGCGCGATTTCTCCTCCGCCCATCAGCCAGATACTCTTGCCCTTCTGCTTGCGCAGACGCGCGACCAGCGCCGACGGCGGCTCATTCACGAAAATCACGCCGTGGCGCTCGCCCGGCGCTTCCGTTCGCGACAGCACATACATTTTCATCGATGTCTTGGGCAGCTTCCCGCCGCTCATCCGCAATCCGTCTTCGAGCGTCTTGCGCCCCATAATTCCGGCGTCAACGGACGCGAAGAACGGCGCCATCGAATAATCCTTCGGGTGAATCAGGAAATCGACGTTGCCGTTCAGCCGCGCGATGTAACCGTCGAGGCTGATACCCACGCCGAGAATCACTTTGCGCATCGTGCCACTCTAGGTCCCACGCGAACCCTGTAGCTCAGGTCCCGTTTACCCTGACGAAGGAAGGGTCCCGATTGTCTTTCAGCGGGACTGACCTGAGGGGGTTCGGGTTGCTTGTTATTTCTCGTGTTGATCCGTGCCGGCACGAGGTTACTTGCGTGGGCCTGCGCGGAACGGAAAAGCCTCACGTCAGTTGCGGCAAAATCGCCGCAACGGGACGTGAGCTACAAGCTGTCGC
>DASRQP010000362.1:0-7341 GCA_035696585.1 Candidatus Acidiferrales bacterium
GCCGGCGTGTCGATTGATTCCCGCACCGTCAAGCCTGGAGAACTATTCGTCGCGATACGGGGACCGCGTCACGATGGACACATTTTCGTGGCTGCGGCGCTCGCTCAAGGAGCAGCGGCCGCTGTTGTCGACCGCAGCCGCCTGTCCGAATATTCAGGCGAAATTCAGGGGCGGCTCCTGGCCGCCGACGATACGCTGCGCGCCCTGCAGGAATTGGCGCGACGCTATCGCGATGCGTGGCGCAGCGCGAAGCCGGGCCGCCGAGTCGCTGCGGTCACTGGCTCTGCGGGCAAAACGACAACCAAGGAAATTCTTGCGGCATTACTCGCCGCGCGGTTCCGTGTTTTGAAATCCGAGGGCAATCTGAACAACGAGTATGGTCTGCCGCTCACGCTTTTTCGCCTGGACGACGAGCACGACGCTGCTGTCGTCGAGCTCGGAATGTCGCATCGTGGCGAACTCGCGCGACTGGCGGAAATTGCCCGGCCCGACGTCGGCGTGGTGACCAATGTTGCGCCCGTGCATTTGGAGTTCTTTTCCTCCGTGGATGAAATTGCATTGGCGAAACGTGAATTGATAGAAGGTCTCGGCGGTTCCGAGCCTGTTGCGGTGCTCAACGCGGACGACGCACGCGTTTCGCGCTTTGCCGAAGGCTTTCGCGGCCGCGCGATTTATTTTGGCCTGTCCGAAAACGCGGAATTTCGCGCGGAACATATCGAAGACCGCGGCATGGAAGGTTCCGCGTTCGATTTTGAGAGCCCGAATGAACTTGGACGTTTGCGCCTGCCGTTGGCCGGCCGGCACAACGTGTTGAACGCGCTTGCGGCGCTTGCGGCTGCGAGCGAATGGGGCATTGGACTTGCGGACGCGAAGGAGGTTTTTCCGGCGCTGCGTCCCGCGTCCATGCGCGGCGAGTTTCTGAAATTCGCCGTTGGATTTGCCGTGATCAACGATTGCTACAACTCGAACCCAGTGGCTCTGGAACGCATGATCGATCTTCTTTGCTCGGTTCCCGGCTATCGCCGCCGCATCCTTGTCGCCGGAGAGTGGCGCGAAATTGGCCCGTCTTCGGCGGAGCTTCATCGGGCCGGAGGAAAGTACGCGGCTGATAAGAAATCAATTGCGTGGATTTTCGGCATTGCTGGCGACGCAAAAGAATTCGTGCGCGGCGCAAGCGACGCGGGACACCCCGCGGAGCAAACGGGATTTTTCGTCTCGTCGGATGAAGCCGCGAAATTCCTGGCCGAGTTTGTCGCGCCGGGCGATTTGCTGCTTGTGAAAGGCTCGCGCGGCGTGCACATGGAAGCGATTGCCGAATCGCTGCGTGCAAAATTCCCCTTGAGCGAAGCCGCTAATACGGAAGCGGCGTCGGCGGCTCACGAGAGGCGCGGCTGAAATGCTCTACTACCTTTTCGTCACCGTGCTGCGGCCGCACTTCAGTCCGCTGAATGTGTTTCGCTACATCACGGTGCGCACGGCGCTCGCCAGTCTGACGGCGCTTTTTTTGACGCTGGTGTTCGGTCCGTGGACGATTCGCCGCCTCCGCGAGATGCAGATCGGGCAGTTCATTCGCGCCGAAGGGCCCGAGAGTCATCAGGCCAAGGCCGGCACGCCAACGATGGGCGGCGTGCTGATTGTCGCGGCCATTGTGGTGCCCACGTTGCTGTGGGCGGATCTGCACAGCCCGTACGCTCTGCTCGCGATGGGCGCGACGATAGCATTTGCCGCGATTGGGTTCGCCGATGACTACAACAAAGTGGTGCGCAAACGCAGCATGGGCCTGAGTGCGAAAACGAAGTTTTTTTATCAGGTGCTCACTTGCATCGGAGTGGGCGCGGTGCTGCTCGCGTTGCAGCAGCGTGGCGCGTACTCGACGGAGCTGAGCGTGCCTTTCGTGAAGGGGCTGCATCCAAATCTTGTCTCGCAAGCGCTTCTGCTCAAAGCGTACCTGTGGCCGTTGGCGTTTGTGCCTTTTGTCATCTTCTTGATTTTCGTGATCGTCGGTTCATCGAACGCCGTGAATCTGACGGACGGCTTGGACGGCCTCGCCATTGGCTGCGTCGTCGTCGCCGCGGGGGCGCTCACCGTCCTCACGTACCTCTCCAGCCACGCGCGTTTCGCTGAATATCTCGATATTCAGAGAATTCCCCAAGTCGGCGAGCTGACGATTTTCTGCGGGTCGGTTGTCGGCGCGTCGCTCGGCTTTCTTTGGTACAACGCGCATCCCGCGGAATTGTTCATGGGTGACGTTGGTTCGCTCGCGCTGGGCGGAGTGATTGGCGTGACCGCCGTCATCATCAAACAGGAAATCCTCCTGCTCTTCATCGGCGGAATATTTGTGATCGAGGCGGTTTCAGTGATCATTCAAGTCGCGTCCTTCAAGTTGCGCGGCAAGCGCGTCTTCCGCATGGCCCCGCTGCACCATCATTTCGAGTTGCTGGGCTGGAGCGAATCGAAAATCATTGTGCGCTTTTGGATTGCAGCGCTGGTGTTCGCGCTATTTTCTTTGACGACTTTGAAACTGAGGTAATGGCGTGCGATTGGGCGTGGATCTCGAAGGCAAACGGCTGCTGGTCGTGGGACTGGCGCGCACGGGCATTGTTGTCTCTCTGCTGTGCGCCGCTTACGGTGCGCGCGTTACCGCGACGGACGAAAAATCCGAATCCGCGCTGCCCGAAGCCGCTGCGAAGCTGCGCGCCGCCGGCGTCACACTCGAACTCGGCGCGCACAATCCGGAAACGTTCGTCAATCAGGATTTGATTATCGTCAGTCCGGGCGTGCCCGCGAAAATGCCGCCATTACAGCTCGCGCGCAATCGCGGCATTCCCGTGTGGAGCGAAATCGAGCTCGCTTGGCGTTTGATGCGCGGCAAGCTCGTCGCCATCACCGGCTCGAATGGAAAAACAACCACAACGGCGCTGGTCGGCCACATTTTGCAGTCGGCGAAAATCCCCGTGCTCATCGGCGGAAATATTGGAACGCCGCTGTTGGCAAAAGTGGAAGCGTCGAGCGATTCCACCGTCACGGTGGCCGAAGTCAGTAGCTTCCAGCTCGAAACGATTGAGGCGTTTCGTCCGGACGTGGGCGTGCTGCTGAATCTCACGCCCGATCATATCGATCGCCACGGCTCGTTCGAGGAATACGCGCGCGCGAAGCAGCGCCTCTTTGAAAACATGCTTGACCGCGACGCAGCCGTGTTGAATGCCGACGATCCGGAAGTCGCGCGACGCGGCCCCGCGCATGGCCAGGTTTTCTGGTTCAGCCGTCAGAAGCGTCTGGCGGCGGGGACGTTCGTGCGCGGCGATCAAATCCTTTTTCGCCGTGAGGGCAGCGAAGACGTGCTGATGCGCCGCGGCGACATTCCTTTGCGCGGCGAGCACAACCTTGAAAATGTTCTCGCGGCTTCAACGGCTGCGATTCTCGCCGGCGCGCCTGTCGGTGCGATTGCCGCGGCTGTCCACACGTTTCCCGGAGTCGAACATCGCCTGGAATACGTCACGGAAATTAAAGGCGTCGCCTATTACAACGATTCGAAAGCCACAAATGTGGACGCAACGCTGAAGGCAATCGAAGCTTTTCCCGGTTCGCTGTTCGCAATTCTCGGCGGCAAAGACAAGGGCAGCCCGTACGCGCCGCTCCGAGAGCCGCTACGCGAAAAGGCGAAACGCGTGCTCCTGATCGGCGCCGCGGCGGGCAAAATTCGCGATGAGCTCGAAGGCGCAGTCGCGATGGAATATGCCGGCACGTTGGACCGCGCCGTCGCTTTGGCGTTCGAGCAAGCCGTACCGGGAGACACAGTGCTGCTCGCGCCGGCGTGCGCGAGTTTTGATCAGTTCGAAAATTTCGAGCAGCGCGGCCGCGCGTTCAAGGAAATCGTCGCGCGCCTCGCGGCACAACACACGACGGAAAATTCAACGAGGAAGGCATAACGTATGCCGCGAAGTTTGCAGCCGGACAGAAAATTATTCGTCGTCACGCTGGCGCTCTGCTTCATCGGCGTGGTGATGGTTTTCAGCGCCTCGGCCGTGACCGCCAAGGAATTGTACGGCAACGGCTACGTGTTTCTTGAGCGCCAGATTATCTGGCTCGCCGTGGGCCTGTTCGGAATGATCCGCCTGATGAATTTCGATTATCGCAAGCTCCGCGAGCCTCGCGTCATTTACTCCAGCGTTGCGGTGGTTCTGCTGATGCTCATCGGCGTTCTGTTTTTGGATCGTTCGCATGCGACGCATCGCTGGATCCATGCCGGTCCGCTCAGTTTGCAACCCTCGGAATTCGCAAAGCTGGTTGTGATTCTCTACCTCGCGTGGTTCTTGGAATTGCGCCTGCGCCCGGGCGGCTTCGGCGTAAACAATTGGAACCATACTTTACTGCCCGCGCTCGGCCCTGTGATTTTTATTCTTGCGTTGATTCTTCGCGAGCCGGACATGGGCACTTCGTGCATGATTTTCCTGATTGCCCTGGTGATGCTGTACCAGGCGGGCATGTCCATGAAATACGTTGCGGGCGCGGCTCTGGGAGCCCTGCCCGCCGTTTACCTGCTCATCGTTCATGCTCATTACCGTTACGAGCGCATGCTCGCGTTTTTTTCTCCAGGTGCAGACCCGCAAGGCCGCGGTTTTCAGCTCGTGCAGTCATTGATCGCTGTTGGCTCTGGCGGTCTGACGGGCGTCGGCCTGATGGAAAGCAAGCAGAAGCTTTTTTATCTCCCCGAAGCGCACACGGATTTTATCTACGCCGTTTTGTGCGAGGAGCTCGGCTACATCGGAGGAATCGCGGTTGTAATTTTGTTTGGGATTTACGCGTGGCGTGGATTCCGCGCGGCGTTTCGCGCGCCGGATGCTTTTGGCCGCTTGCTGGCTCTAGGAATCACCACGCTCGTAGTCGGCCAGGCGCTTGTGAATTTGAGCGTGGTGCTCGGGCTGATGCCGACGAAGGGAATCCCGCTGCCTTTTATTAGTTACGGCGGTTCGAGCTTGCTGATTATGTTGCTGGCCACTGGCGTGCTCCTGAATATCAGCCAGCACGCCGAAGCGCTGTGAGCAAGCGCAAATCGGACTCGGCCAAGCTGCTGATCGCCGGCGGCGGAACGGGCGGGCATGTTTTTCCGGCGATTGCCGTCGCGCGTGAATGGTTGCGGCGCGCCGAAATTGCGCCGGGGAAATTTGCAAAGAGGGAAGTCGTGATCGTAGGCACGGAAAAAGGAATGGAAGCCAAACTGGTTCCCGAAGCGGGCTTGCCGCTGGAAACGATTCGCGTCGCCGGCCTTAAGGGCATGCGCGGAATCAGATTTGTGCGCAATGCCGCTCTGCTCGGAGCGGGTTTCTGGGATTCCGCCGCATTTTTGCGCCGCCACCATTTCGCGGCGGCGTTTGGCGTCGGAGGATACGCTTCCGGCCCGATGATGTTCCTCGCGGCATTGAGCGGTGTTCCGACGGTGCTCTTCGAGCCGAACCTCGAACCAGGATTCACGAATCGCGTCCTCGCTCGGCTGGCCAAGCGCATTGCCACGGGCTTCGAGGAAACGGCGCGGCGCTTTGGCGCAAAAGCGAAAGTCACGGGCAATCCGGTGCGCAGCGAGTTTTTCGACGCGCCCCGCCGCGACCATAAGCCCCCATTCAATTTGCTCGTCACGGGAGGCAGCCGGGGCGCGCAGCCCATCAATCGCGCCATGATTGGCGCGCTCGAGATTCTCGGCAAGGAAAAAAATCAGCTTTTCGTCGTGCATCAGACCGGTGAACGCGACTATAATGCGGTGCGAGACGCGTATGCGCGCTTCCACTTCAACGCGGAGGTCAGTCCTTTTATCGGGAACATGGCGGACAGGTTCGCGCAGGCCGACCTGATCGTTTGCAGGTCAGGAGCCATCACGGTGGCTGAAATTGCCGCCGCGGGGCGTGCCGCCATCTTCATCCCTTTCGGCGCCGCTACAGACAGTCACCAGCTCCGCAACGCGCAGGCCCTCGAACAAGCCGGGGCCGCTCGCGTGATTCCGCAGAACGAACTGACGCCACAGCGATTGGCGAATGAAATTTTCTCCCTCCTCCAGCCCGGGAGAATCCAGGAACCCGGTGGAATCCAGGAAATGGAGCAGCGCGCTCGCGCGCTGGCGCGTCCGCGTGCCGTTGTCGACATCGTGGACATGATCGAGGAGGTTGCCCGCGCATGACAATTCCATTCGGGAATTTTCAGCGCATTCATCTGGTCGGAATCGGCGGCAGCGGCATGAGCGGCATTGCCGAAGTTCTGCTCGCACTCGGTTACGCAGTTTCCGGCTCGGACGTGAAGGCTTCCGCGACCACCGAGCGCTTACGCACGCTGGGCTGTAAAATCTTCGATGGCCATGAAGCCGAGCATGTGCGCGGCGCGCAAGTCCTCGTCGTATCATCGGCGATTCGTCCGGACAATCCGGAAATCATCGAAGCGCGCAAACTGAAAATTCCGGTGATCCCGCGCGCCGAAATGCTCGCGGAATTGATGCGCCTGAAATATGGAATCGCTGTCGCGGGGGCGCACGGCAAAACCACCACCACGTCTCTCGTCGCCTCCGTGCTTGCCGCCGCGGGCCTCGACCCCACATTCGTCGTCGGCGGCCGCGTGAACGCCGCGGGCGCGAATGCGCGCGTCGGGCAGGGCGATTACATGGTTGTGGAAGCGGATGAAAGCGATCGTTCTTTCCTGCTGCTCGCTCCCGTCGTCGCCGTCATCACCACCATCGACCGCGAGCATCTCGATCAGTACGACTCGCTCGAGGAAATTCAATCCGTGTTCCTCGAATTCGTGAATCGCGTCCCGTTTTACGGCGCGGTCGTTCTTTGTCTTGATGAGCCGAACGTGCAGGCGATTCTGCCCGGCGTGAAACGTCCCATCGTCACCTACGGTACCTCGGGGCAGGCGGATCTCGTCATCAGCGACGTTGAGCTGGCGGGCCTTGAAAGCCGTTTTCGCCTGACGTATCACGGAGAAGACCTCGGATTTTTCCGCCTGCCTTCGCCGCCGGGAATTCACAATGTCCGCAACGCCGCCGCTGCCGCGGCCGTGGCTCTGCACTTGAATATTCCCGCCGATTTGATTCGCCAGGGATTCGAGAAATTTGCGGGAGTCGGCCGGCGATTTGAGATCAAGGGAACTTTCGGCGGCGTCACGCTGATCGACGATTACGGCCATCATCCCGCCGAAATTCGCGCGACTCTGGAGGCTGCGCGCGGCTGCGGTTACAAGCGTTTGCTGGTTTTGTTTCAGCCGCATCGTTATACGCGAACCAAACATCTCTGGGATGAATTTTGCCGCGCATTCAATCAGGCGGATGTCCTGTTCGTATCTGAAATTTACCCAGCGGGC
>DASRQP010000363.1:0-2212 GCA_035696585.1 Candidatus Acidiferrales bacterium
GAAATTTAATGAACGCAAGAAACAGCGCACGCGCTGTGGGCAGTAGCCTTCGCGAATTCGCAATGTCGGCGAGCTCTAGCGTAATCTATTCTCTCGCGAATGGCCGCCGAAACTTGGGTTTGCATCTAACAGCTTGTTGAAAAGGCGTTCGTGGTTATCATTTCTGCGACGCGAGAGGGCCGCGGTCTTTAGAAGGGTAAAGAAAATGCAGATTCCTCGTCGCGGTTGCTCCTCGGAATGACGACGTGTAGAGTTTTTCAACAAACTGCTAAGGAAGCGGGCAACGGAGGGTTTCATGTCGATCATTCGCAGGCAAGGCTTGGCGGTGATCGCCGCGCTGCTTCTAGCGTCGCAAACGGCGGCGGCTCAGACCTACCATTACCCTCTGCACTCGGAAGCGATTCGCGACGCGTACTTTCTCGGCGAGCGCAACAACTTCCAAACCACGGACTGCCTGCTGCAATATATTCACCGCTTTACCGGAGCTCAAGCGGGGCGCTATTACATCTCACAGGTCGACATTTCCACTCCGTATCAACAAATTGTTCTCCGGGGGCAGCGAGACACGCCTGGCGATTCCGCACTGCAAGCGGAGACCGACTTGCGGGAACATCCCCTCAAACTGATTGCGCGAGTTCAAGTGGAATGGAATGCAGCTAATCCGGACGGTACGAGCCAGTTGGTTCCACCTGATCTTTCGCATGACGTTTCCATACACGTATCGCAAGAGCGAGAAATCACACCGCTGAAGACGACCCATCAGGGGATGTACAGGAGCAGTGGACATAATGGGTCAGTTTTTATTGGCTGGCTATTTGAACTGCAATTCGATCCCGCGAAAATAGCTTCCGCGCCGCTGCGCATATCTGTTAAGACGCCGGATGGCCAAACACAAGAAGCGGAATTTGATATGGCGAAAATTCAGTAAGCAGTAATTCGCCGATAGAATTTACGAGCGCCAGTGCAGCGTGACGGGGCCGTCCATGGGATGCGAAGCAGGCGTGCCGGTGCGTTTCGATTCCAGATGTGCGGCCTTGAGCTGGAAATACCATTTTGCGGGGCGGTCCGCGTCGTCAATCAACATCAGATGTGGATTCGATTTCAGTCCCACGGACTGCTTGGTCATCGTCTCGGTATCCTGCGCGATAAATCGTGGCCCCAGCACCTCCACGATGAATCCGACGATGGGTACATAACGAAGCACGTTCCACGCCGCGCAGAAATCGAGCCGGCAAAGATCGCGGCGAACGGGCGTGACGACGGCGCGGCTCGAAAACCAAAGATTTCCGGCGCGCACCTGTTCGAACCGGTAGCTCGGCAGCGTGAAATCGATTGTCGTGGTGACAGGCGCGCCGGTGATCATCTTGAGCACTTTGTACGGCAGGCTATTTGAGGACGGAGTGTGCGGGCTCATGCGGAAGCCGCTGGGGATGGGTTCGAATTGTTTGTGCTTTTCGTGAATGCTGCGGCGTTTGCGCCACCACCACGATTGATGCACGAACGGGCCGTGCGCCGGGTCCATCAGGCCAATCACTCCATGGTCCACGTGAACGGGCATTTCGGCGGAGAGATGCGCGGTGCTGTAACGCTCGCTGAATTTCGTCAGCTCCGGAGCGGGAGTGGGCGCGTGTTCGAGGCGCGGCGAATTCGGCGCGGTCATGTAAGCCCAGATGTAGCCGTCGCGCTCTTCGCAGGGAAAGCTGCCGGCGTAAATGCGGTCGACGCGGAGTTTCGAGTCCGCGGTGATCGACGGAATTTCGCGGCACTGGCCTGTGCGCGCGTCGAAGCGCCAGCCGTGATAGCTGCATTCGAGCGTTTCGCCGTCGGACTGGCCGCAGGAAAGAGGCATGCCGCGATGCGGACAAACGTCGCGCAGCGCAAAGGGTTTGCCACGGGCGTCGCGGCCAATTACCAGCGGCACGTCGAGGAGCATCGCGCGGCGCAGATCGCGTCCGCGAACCTGATGCGAGCGCAGCGCGGGATACCAAAAATCCCACAGCATTCCGCCGTCGGCGTTCGTCAATGCGGGGTTTGAAGTTTCGGCCACAGGCAGAGGCCATCGTAGTATAGCCGTTGCAATGCAGCAACTTTGGGAATGGGTAGCGGGTCAGTTTGCTTTCCACAATCGAAGAAGCTCGGCTACTCCAGCGACTAGAATGGTTAGGCTCCCCGCTGTAACGATGATGCGCTGGTACCGACTGGGTCTATATCT
>DASRQP010000364.1:0-2062 GCA_035696585.1 Candidatus Acidiferrales bacterium
TCCGCATACGCGGCCATCAATCCATATTCGATTCCGTTATGCACCATCTTCACAAAATGGCCGCCGCCTGAAGGGCCGCAGTGGAGGTACCCTTCTTCCGAAGTTCCCGTCGATTTTTCGCGACCGGGCGTGCGCGATAAATTTCCGCGGCCCGGCGCCAGTGTTTTAAAAATTGGATCGAGATGTTTGACCACATCGTCCGGGCCACCGATCATCATGCAGTAGCCGCGTTCGAGTCCCCAGACGCCGCCGCTGGTGCCCACGTCAACGTAGCGCACGCCCTTTGTCTCAAGCTCCTTCGCGCGCCGAATGTCGTCGATGTAATACGAATTCCCTCCATCGATGAGAATGTCGCCGCTCTGGAGCCGCGCGCTCAGTGCGTGTACGGTTTCATCCACGACACCAGCGGGAACCATCATCCAAATCGCGCGAGGCGCGTTCAGTTTTTTCACAAAATCATCGAGCGAGGCCGCGCCGGTTGCGCCTTCGCCCGCGAGCTGCTTCACGTTGTCCTGGTTCATATCGAACGCGACGCACTGGTGGCCACCGCGCATCAGCCGCCGCACCATGTTCGCGCCCATCCGTCCCAGGCCCACCATCCCAATTTGCATCAAATCGCTCCTTTAACCACAGCTTACGTGCACAACTCTTCTAACTCATCTCTAGTTTCCCGCGAAGTTTGCTCGCAATTCAAATCGCATCTCGGCGCAACTTTTCTCAGGCGAGCGCCTGGCGGACCGCTGCGTCGATTGCCGCCAGCCCTGCGCGCACGTCCGAGCCTAAATGAATCCGCAAAGCGCGTCGGTTGCGCTCGGCCAACACGGCGAAATCACCACGAGCCTGCGCCGCTTTCACAACCCCGAACGTATACTTCTGCCCCGGCACGGGAAGATCCGCGGCATCGTCACACGTGATTTGCAGAAATACGCCGCTGTTGGGACCGCCTTTGTACGCTTGCCCCGTTGAGTGCAGAAAGCGCGGCCCGAATCCGAGGCAGGTTGCGACGCGTTTTTTGTCGCGCACTGCATGACGCATCGCGTGCAAAGTTTTCTCGTGTTCATCATTCATCGGGATGAACGCCAGGGTGGCGAAATAATCCCCGGCCTTGAGCCGTCCAAGATGCGCGCGGAGATACGCAGCGAGAGACTTGCCGCTCCCGACGATTTGATTCAATGCCGCGGCATTTTTATCGTCGGTAAAGAGCTTGATGCCATTTTCTTCGAAGAAAGCTTGCTCCGGTGGGAGCGAACCGGTTTTTTCATACTGTTCGGTCAAATTCTTGGTTGCGATTTTGCTGGCCTCGACATCCGGCTGATTGAACGCGTTAATTCCGATGATTGCTCCGGCAACGGCGGTGGCAATCTCCCAGCGGAAAAATGACTGACCCAAGTCGTAAGCATCGCGCAGCGAGATTCGCACTACGGGCTGGCCAGCTTTTTCGAGTGCAGCCACTTTCGCGTCCTGCTGAGCATCGGGCGCCGAATCCAGCCGCACGTACGCGAAGACGCGATCGTTGCCGTAAACTTCCGGCGCTCCGATTTCCTCGCGGTCCACAGGAATCAGCCCTTTGCCTTGTTTCCCCGTGGATTCCGCGAGCAATTGTTCGAGCCACGCACCCAAATCGTGAATTCCGGGCGACGTGATCAGAGTCACTTTGTCGCGGCCATTCTTCGCCAGCACGCCAAGAATCGCGCCCAGCACCGCGCCCGGATTCTCATTCGCCGGCACCGAAGATGCGCACGCCTGCACCATTTCTTCCGTGCGGTCGAGGAACTTCCTAACGTCGACGCCCATCACCGCGCCCGGCACAAGCCCAAAATCCGAAAGCGCCGAGTAGCGCCCGCCGATGCTCGGCACTCCGTGAAAAATGTGCCGGAACTTATCGCCTTCCGCGACGGTCTGCAATTTTGATCCCGGGTCTGTGATGGCGATGAATTGCTTTCCCGCGCGTTCCGCGCCGGAGGCTTGCTTCGCGCGCTCGAAGAAATACTGCTTAAAAATATTCGGCTCGAGCGTGGTTCCCGATTTGCTCGACACGATGAAGAGCGTCTTCTTTATGTCG
>DASRQP010000365.1:0-4610 GCA_035696585.1 Candidatus Acidiferrales bacterium
TTCACTTGCGTGAGAATCGCCTCCGCGAGATCCGCTTTCATGGCAGGAACAGCCTCCCTTGTCATTGGCGAAAATCATCCGGATAAGAGCAAAGTTTTTCGCTGCCCTTTTCCGTGATCAAGAAATTATCTTCCAGGCGCAGACCGCCGCCGCCTTCCCAGTAAATTCCGGGTTCGATGGCGAGAACCATGTCTTTGCGCATCTCCGCCGGCGCGGCTTGATGAGCGAACGGCGGTTCGTGCGCGCGCGCGCCCACTCCGTGAGCCACGGGATGCGACGGCTGGCCAGGATATCCGGCGGCACTAATCCCCTGGCGGATTCTGCGGTCGAGTTCGGCGAGACTGGCTCCGTCGCGGGCGTAACTCGCGGCGTCATTGAATATCACGAGGAGCTGGTCAAGTAGCTTGTCATACTCCGGAGTCAGCTTGCCGGGGCAGAGATTCTTTGTCAGATCCGTCCAGTAACCGTCGGCGCAGACCCAGATTTCCACAAGCGTAGGTTCGTTTTTCTGGATGGGGCGGTGACTGGTGGCGGTGAAAGTGGCGATGCCTTTGCCGGACCAGACGAGAGTGAAAGCGCGCGCCATCTCGACTTTTCCCTTGTAGCCAATGCCGACCGCGTGAATGTGACCCTCGATCATGGCGGCCACTTCGCTTTCTTTCATGCCGGGCTTCATTTCCGCGCGGGCGTGCTCCATGCCGATGGCTGCAAGTTCGTTGGCCAGCTTCATGCGTTCGATTTCCTGCTCCGTCTTAATGGCGCGAATCTCGGCGAGAAGCGGAGTCGCATCCACCACTTGTTTTGCAACGCTGCGAAACGCGTCGAAATAGCCTTGCGTGTAAAGGCTGGGCTCACCAACCATGCGGTCGCAAATCTGCGCGAGTTGCGAGAGTTCGACACCCACGCGGCCTGTTAATTTCCTTTCGCGAAGCACATCGAGGCACTGGTCGAGCGAGCGCGACATGGGTGGCCGAGGATCTTGCGGATGATAGAAACGGAAGGAGCGGACATCTTTGTTCCAAGCCGTGCGCTGGGCTTCCTGGTGCTGCGGTTCAATGACGAGCAGCGTCGGGTCGCCTTCGCGCGGGAAAATCGCTATGTCGTATCCCTTCATCGTCCAATAATTCGTAAGGTAGAGAATATTATCCGGAGCGCGAACGACGAGCGCGTCTAGATCGTGCCGAGCCATCATCTGGCGCACACGTTCCCATTTTTTCTGGTCCAGCGCGTAGCCCACGCACAACCCCTTCTAAAACCGAAAACGACTATCCGCCAATTCCGCGCGACCTATTCGGGCGTGGAATGTTTCCAAGTCCAGGATAGTTCCTTGCCCTTAATCAAGCGATACAGGGCCGTATGCAGAGGAGCGCTTAAACCGTGATTCGCAGCCTCGCATGCGATTGCCCCGCCGAGGAAATCCACTTCCGTGCGCAAGTGGTGTCGCACATCGTACAACATAGACGGCGGATGATCCGTCTGCGCTCCAACGTTATTCATCTCCCACGGATCTTCGTGGAGAATGATGCCTAATCCGGCAGCAACCCGCTTGCCTTCGTCAATCAGATCGTGAAGAAGACGCCCAAGATCGGAGAATTGGGCAGTTTCAGCAAATGCGCGACAGTGAGGAAGCTCGGTCAAGGCCGAAACGGCGTTCACCGACGCATTGAAAATCAACTTGGACCACTGGGCGGGCCGCGCATCTTCGAGCGCCACCGCTTTTAAGCCGGAAGCCACAATCAGCTCGGCCGCCTCGCGCACTTTGGGAAACGGCGTATGCGTCGGCTCGAAAGGCCCCATCCATGTCGGCGTGTCCAATTCGTATTGCACATGCGTGTCACTGTGGCGCGTCCCGCTCATGAATGTGGTGCCACGAATAATGGGAGCTCCGGTTATACCCGCGATCATTTCCTCGCATCCCAAACCGTTCTGCGCAGAAAGCACTGTGCCTTTTCGAAAAAGTGCAGCCACTGGCGTGACTGCTCCCACCGTCTGCGTAGCCTTGCAGCAGACGATTCCCAAGTCGCACTCGGGAATCTTCTCGGGATTTGCCGTGGCGTTGAGCTTAGCCGTGAATTCGTGCTTTCCTGAGACGCGCAGGCCGTCCTTGTTCAAAGCCTTCGCGTGTTCCGGCCGCCGAACGAATGCATGGACTTCCGCGACTCGCGCAAGATGCGCAGCATAGAGGCTGCCGATTGCGCCACAACCGATGATGCAAACGCGCATTGCTGTGTGTTTTACCTTCGCGCCAATTTCTTCGGAAAAGAGGATTCCGAGGCGAAAATTGCCGCCCGATTCGAACCTCGATCGCCCTAGGCGGCTCCGCGCCGGTGCTCGACACGGATCCGCTGCATGCCCTGGCCTTGGCGGGCACGCTCCACGGAATGGAACAGGCTGTCGCCGGAATTGTGCGAATCATCGATGAGAGCTCCGCTCGAAAACAAAGCATCCTGCAAAGCCGCGCACACGGTATGCACCGGAGCGGCGCCGCCCTCTCCCATGCCTTTCGCGCCATTGTAAGAAAACGGGGAAGGAGTTTCGAGATGTCCGTACAGAATATCGGGCATGTTCATCGCGGTGATGGGCGTGTAGTCACTGAACGTGCTGGCGAGCATGTCGCCGTCTTTGGCGTACGCGCAGTTTTCCATCAACGCAGCCCCGATGCCATGGGCGGTGGCGCCGTGCACCTGCCCTTCGACGATCATAGGATTGATCGTCTTCCCGCAATCGTCCACCGCGGCATAGGCGAGAATTTTAGGCTGAAAAGTTTCGCGGTCCAGTTCGATCACGGCCATGTGAAGTTGCGCTGCATAGGTGAGCGTCAAGTTGCCGTACTTGCGCTTCAAATCGGGAATCTTGAAGGGAGCTTTGTAAACGTACCGGCAATTCAGCGTGATGTCGGAGAGGCTGTTGGGCAGCCCGGCATTGTTCACATTGATCAGATTCGCAAGCCCCCAGAAATTAATCGACTTCTTCGTCTTCTTCACGCGCACTTCCGGCCCTTGCACTCCGGGGCCAAATTCCAGATCTTTTTCTTTGGCTCTCAGCGCAAACGCCGCCAGACGGCTCAATTCCGCACGCAGCTTTTCCGCAGCGCCATGGATGGCCGAAAGCCCGCTGACGGCAAATTGGCTCGCATACGTTCCCGTGTGGCCCGTGTACACATTCGCCTCGCTGTCGAATCCGGGGCGAACGTTCACCATTTCAGGTGAAATCCCCAACACATCGGCGACCACCTGCGATGCCGTGGTTTCATGCCCTTGACCTTGCGGCACAGACCCGAGGCTGACCACCACTTCTCCATAAATATCCAGCTTGACGTTGGCAGCTTTGGACTGCCCCGAATACGGCGCGTAGGAATTGATGATTTGCGCCTGGCCGAAATTGTTGGTTCCAGAATCGAGCGTGGTACCAATGCCAATGCCGAGCAAGCGGCCTTCTTCCCGTGCCTTCTTCTGTTTGTTCTTCCACTCGTCCCAGCCAATCAGTTTTTTTGCGATTTCCAGCATGCGCGGATAATTCCCCGAGTCGTACACGCAACCATTTGGCGTGGTGTAGGGAAATTCGTCCGGGCGGATGTAGTTCCGCAGGCGCATGGTGTCCGCGGGAATCTTCAAGCTATGAGAGCAAATATCAATGACCCGCTCGAGGAACCACAAGTGTTGCATTCGCGAATATCCGCGATTGGGACCCACAGGACACTTGTTGGTGCAGGCTTGAGAAAAATCGATCCGCATATTGCGAATGCGATACGCCCCCGGCAAAACTTGCGCCCAGATGATGCACCCGAGGGGCTCGTAGCGAGGATACGCACCGCAATCATCTATGTGGCGCGATTCGATGGCGGTGATGACTCCTTTTTCATCCAAAGCCACGCGCGTATCGAGAAATGTCCGTTCATTGCCGTGCGCGCTTGCCAGCATATGCTCGGTGCGCGTCTCCGTCCACTTAACCGGCCGGCCGCCGCATTTTCGCGAGGCAAGAGCGCAAATCGCCATGTATGGGTAGTTTGTGATCTTGATTCCAAAACCGCCGCCGATGTCCAGGCTCTGCATGCGCATTTGGTCGATGCGCACACCCAACGCGGGCGAAAGGAACTGCACGGCGAAAGCAGGGAACGAGTTGTTAGTCCAAAAATCAATGCGCTCCTGCTTGGGATTCCATTGGGCGATGACGGCGTTGTTTTCCAGCGGCGCACTGGTGAAACGATGGAAATGCAATCGATCAATGTGAACGACGTGGGCCGCGCGCGCGAATGCCTTGTCCACGTCGCCGTATTCGAACAGGTCGTGAAAATTGCGATTCGTTCCCGCGACTTCATGCAGGATGGACTCATCGCGGATCGCGGTTTCCGCGTCCATTACGGGCGTCAGACTTTGATACTCCACTTCCACCAGTTCGGCCGCATCGACCGCGGCCATGCGCGAAGTGGCCACAACAGCAGCGACGGGCTCTCCCTGGAAGCGGACCTTCTCCACTCCCATGGGCAGGTCGATAATTTTTTGCCCAACTCCCGGGCCGATCTCCGGAAAGGGCTTCACAAGTGTCGCGACTTCCGCGCCCGTCAGAGTACACACAACCCCGGGGGCGCGTTCTGCCGCGGAGATGTCCAC
>DASRQP010000366.1:0-9609 GCA_035696585.1 Candidatus Acidiferrales bacterium
CATTTCCATATTCTGCGACTTGAGGGGCTCCAAATAAATATTCCGCCACGCGAAGAGGCTCACCACGAGAAATCTCCGGTGCGCACGAATTTCATGATTGATGAAATCACCTCTTCAAACGCGGAGCTCGATATCCTGCGGAAAGATGACAAGTCCACTCTTACATTCCTGCTGCATCAACTCAATGTCGTGTCATTTCAGCCGGAAAAGCCCGCGGAATTTTACGCTACGCTGACAAATCCCCGGCCTGTCGGAGAAATTCAAACCCACGGCCGCTTTGGACCATGGAATGGAGATGAGCCAAGCCAAGCGCCAGTGCAAGGCAATTACACATTCTCGCGGGCCGACCTCGCGACGTTCAAGGGCATTTCCGGTTTTCTGTCTTCGCAAGGCGTGTTCAGCGGTGTGCTCGACTACATTCAGGTCGATGGAAAAACGCAGACGCCGGACTTCGCGCTGACGACCGGCAACCATCCTGTCCCGTTGAACACCGAATTCAACGCCATCGTGGACGGAATCAACGGGAATACCATTTTGAACTCCGTCGACGCGCAGTTACTGAACTCTTCGCTATTGTGCAGAGGCGAAGTGGCGAAGATGCCCGGAGACGCCGGACGCACGATCGTGCTGGACGTCACGGCGAAGGATGCGCGAATCGAGGACCTGTTACGCCTTGTGGTGAATTCCGACAAACCGTTAATGACTGGAAATGTGAGTTTGAAGGCAAAATTCGCGCTGCCATCGCGCAACGCGGACAAAGAGGATATTACCGACCGGCTTCTCTTGAATGGGACGTTTGGCTTGGGGGTTGTTCGCTTCGCGAAGAACACAGTTCAGGAGAAAGTCAATTCCCTGAGCCGACGGGGCCGGGGAGACACGGATCCAAACGATGATGACACCGCCGTATCAAGTCTTCAGGGAACTTTTACACTCAGACACGGCGTAGCCAAATTTTCACAGTTAACTTTCAGCGTCGCGGGAGCGAAGGTTCTCTTGCACGGCACCTATGATCTGAATGCGGAGAATCTGGATTTCAGTGGAACATTAAACCTTCAGGCCAAACTCTCTCAAACTACCACGGGCATGAAATCACTGTTTCTGAAGATGATTGACCCGCTCTTCAAGTCAAAAGATGCGGGCGCAGTCTTGCCCATCAAAATCACCGGCACTCGGGAGAAACCGTTGTTCAAGCTGGATATTGGCCGGGTTTTCGCAAAGAAGTAAATCACAATCCAAGGATGGCATATCCAGCGCAGAATTAAACAGGGGAAAAGTCCAGCGTTTTAGCGCGAGCGCACCGGAACGGCGCGCAGCAGACCGCCGTCGTACCGGTAAAAACGTTTGTCACAATCGATGCACCGGTAGGGGCGCACAGAAAATGCGTTTAGTACGACTCTTTCGAGGAATCCAACTCGATGAGAACGACGAACTGTCTCGCAATGGCAGCTCGGACAAACGTTGCGTCGGAAATGAGTAGATGCGTCCATTCAAAGCCTCGTTGAGTCGCGGAGGATTGCTGCCAAAAACACCAAAAGCCTATACTTCGGTTGTTGTCATCGCGCCCTTGCTCGGTTGCATCAATACAGCTCCGCTTCCGCGAACCGCTAATTCAGATGCATAGGGCTGTTCGACGCGCGCCGCTCGAATTTGCGCTCTGGCATCCCGACTAGGGGAAATGTCCTCCGCCCCAGTCAACTTTAGAATTTCGGCGACGCGATCCAGCCACCCGGGACTCCCACACCGCACATACATCAGCACGCCACCATTCTGCACTCGGCTCTCGTAGCGCTCCGCGTCATACACAGATACGCCGAGATTTATCAGCGTGTCAGTCAGCACGCCTGAGGCGGGAACGCTGATACGCGTCAATGAACCCAGGAAGCTCGGTATGGCTCTCTCTGTTTGCCTTCCGCTTCTTCCACTCTGTGACGCAGTCAAGAGCACTGCCATATCATTGCTCCGAACGCCGACGGCCTTGAGGCACTCCACACACTTCTGCAGGCACGTGGAGTTCAGATAGATACCAAATAACCCAGGGGTTTTCCCTACCATAGCGGTGTCCTTTGCCAGATGATAACCGTAGTATTCACAAGTCAAAGGCTAGGGCATCTGGCACAATTCACCAATACAGAGGATTATGGAGATTCCCACCAGATAAAACCGTATAGGCGCAAAGACGCAGAAACAGCCCAACGCTGTCTATAGCCACCCCAAGAGAAACAAAATCACCAGAATCAAGAGCACGACTCCTATCCCTCCGCTGGGATAGTAGCCCCACGACCTGCTGTGCGGCCAAGTAGGAAGACTGCCGAACATCATAATCAACAGAACGATCACCAGGATGAGCAGTAGCATTGAAATTCCGCCTTTCTGAATCGAGCAGTCTTCCCTTTCTCTTAGGCCGGCTGTGTGATCAACGCCCCCCAGCCTCTGCGGTTTTATGCATACCTTCCGACGATAGCGAAGAGTTTGTGGGACCTCCGAGTCAAGTAGTCGGAGAATGATCGGTGATTTTTTTTCCACCACCGGGCTGAGCAGCATTTTCAAGACTAGAGAGCAGGCTCTCGGGCGGCAATCGAGTGAACGCTGTAGCAAGAATCAAAAATCCGGGTAGTCGAGGAAATAAGAGGCCAAGCCGACTCTGAAGAAGAGCCTATTGGGGTGACGTACTGCCCGCCACGTCAGTCTAAATTGCGTCGGTTAAGGACAATATGAACTCTACCGGTTCTCACGAGCAGCAGGGTTCCTTCCCGCCCGTCGTCACGGCCGTCATATGTGTTGCGGCGCTCTACTTTGCTCGCGCAGTCCTGGTTCCCCGACAACTTGAGGGTTCTTCTCAGAATTGTTGACTCAGATTTGATCGTGACGACGATTGGCGATGCAATCGTGCAAATCCAACAATTTACAGAACTGGCGGCACGTTCGCGGTAAATGCCGTCGGGGCGGAGTTTACCAACCTTTCCGCGCTACGGCCTTCTCCCGTTCGTAAATACGTCTCTCGCTGGATTGAGATTCGCCATTCCCGACAATACCCTTATTATGGCTCCGGCCCGGTTCTGTCGAAAAAAGCAAGGGAGAAGACCAATGATACGGTTCATGAAGGTAGTCCTACTGAGCATGCTAGCGCTGTCGGTACTCGGCGCGGGAATCACCCAAGCGAAAGAACAACAAAACGTCCCCGAAAAGGGCACTCAACGATACGCCGATTGGCTAAAACAGGAAGTTCGCCATCAGTTGCTGTTACTGCCCTGGTACACGGTTTTCGACAATCTCGAATACTCGGTCAGCGGATACACGGTCACCCTGAAAGGCCAAGTTGTGAATCCTTCCGTTAAATCCGACGCGGAGGCGGCCGTAAAGCACATAGAGGGTGTCGAGAAAGTGGATAACCAGATCGAAGTCCTTCCAAACAGCCCCATGGACAACCAGATTCGCTTTGCGGAGTACCGGAAAATCTATTCCCAGACCTCGCTCCAACGATATGGCGTGGGGAACCTTCAATCGATTCACATCATCGTCAAAAATGGCCACGTCACGCTGGAGGGTTTCGTATCCAGCGCAGCAGACAAAAACGTAGCCGGCCTTCAGGCCAATAGTGTCCCAAATGTGTTTTCAGTAAAGAATAACCTCCAGATTGAGACCTCGAAGTAGACTGGCGCCTCGATCTGCCCCGAACGTGCGCGGGAGTTGCTTGGCTGTCCGGCGGCTCCCGCACTCATGCCCAGGTAGCTTGTCAACTTTTCCTCGCTCGACGAACATTCCTGGTATCGCACGGCTCCTGTGAGCACTACGCAGTTCCCCAAGCGTTCTGCAAAATTAAACCTCCCGCCGGACTGATATACTCACATTTCATCTAGCTCAAGATTGAACCGGAAACTGGAATGAAGCGGCGAACAGCGAAGCAACAAGGTGTTGAAAAATCACCGGTCCCGTCGCCGGTCGAAATTATTCCGCTCACAGGAATGCCTGAGATCGTTCCGGGTGACGATCTCGCCGGCGTCATTATCGAAGCCGTCGCGCGCCGTTCTCTGTCCATCGAGCGCGGAAATATCTTTGTTGTCGCGCAGAAGATTGTCTCCAAATCCGAAGGAAAAATCGTCAAGCTCGACTCGATTGCGCCTTCTAAGCGCGCGGTGCGCTGGGCGGCGAAACATGAGAAGGACGCGCGCGTCATAGAACTCGCGCTGCAGCAAGCCAAGCGCATTGTGCGCATGGAAAAGGGAGTGCTCATCGCGGAGACGCCTCATGGATTCATCTGCGCAAATGCGGGCGTCGATACTTCGAACACCGCTAAGGGTACGGCCGTGTTGCTGCCCGAAGATCCCGACCGCTCGGCGCGCCGTTTGAAAGTTAAACTTGCAAAATATTTCGGAGTCTCTGTCGCTGTCCTGATCTCCGACACGTTCGGGCGGCCCTGGCGCGAAGGCCTCGTAAACGTGGCTTTGGGCGTTGCTGGGATCGGCGCGCTGATGGATTATCGCGGCAAGCGTGACGCAACTGGAAAGGCGTTGCAGGCGACAATTATTGCCGTCGCTGACGAGCTTGCCTCCGCGGCGGAACTTGTCATGGGCAAATCGAACGCGATTCCTGTTGCCGTGATTAGCGGCGTCGCTCTTCCACAAAGGCTAGGAAGTGGGCACGATTTGATTCGTTCCGTCGAACGAGACCTGTTTCGATAGGTTAGCCGTATACAACACTCGCCGAAATTAATTTCGGCGACGAGTCGCCCGGGCCGAAGGCGCATTCGTGCCCAATCGTGTATGATGCGCGAGGGTTCCGCTGTTTGCAGGACTCGGTTGATTTTCAGGATCTCTACCACGGGTTGCCGATGCCAAATACGATTGCGATCGTCGGAGGCACAGGAGCAGAAGGGTTGGGCTTGGCGCTTCGCTGGGCTCGCGCAGGGGAGTCGATCATTATCGGTTCGCGCGAGGCATCGAAAGCTCGTGAGGCCGCTGCGCAGATTGCCGCGCAGCCCGGAGTGACAGGTCACATCGATGGCGCCGATAATGCTGATGCCGTGGCAAAGGCTGGCATAGTCGTTCTCACAGTTCCCTTTTCGGGCCACGCAACATTGCTTAAGAGACTGCGTCCTTCATTTCAAGCGGGCACTATTTTGATCGACACAACAGTTCCGTTGGCCGCAACCGTTGGCGGCTTGCCCACGCGAACGTTGGGTGTGTGGCAGGGCTCGGCGGCACAACAAGCCGCGGAGATGCTCCCAGAAGGTGTGAGCGTCGCGGCCGCTTTCCAGAATGTCTCGTCGGGCCTGTTAAGCGGCGACGGCCCGGTGGATTCGGACGTCGTCGTGTGCACGGATGACGATCGCGCGCGTCAGGTTACGGCGGAACTTGTCGAAAAAATCCCCGGACTCCGCGCCATCAACGGAGGGCGGCTCGAAAACGCCCGCATCGTTGAGCAAATGACCGCCCTTATTCTCTCCATCAACGGGAAATACAAAGTCCACCACACCGGCGTGCGCTTTACCGGCCTTCCGATTCCCGCTCCGCGCTGAAATCGGACGTAACAGCGCGGTTTCCCAAATCTCGTATGTTGTGCTCATTGCACCAGCGCGCCGTCGCGGAACTGGGTCGCAGGTGCATGTGTACGACGCCACGAAGATCTTCCAGTTTATCTACGTCTAATTCAAGCCGCGCGTTTCTGAGCACGCATACTCGCGCGCCGCAACGCTCCGCTTCCGCTAAATGAAGTGCGAAGCTATTGGGCCCGAAGCGCGACGGAAAAAGTCCGGGCGGCGTACGTAACAGCGCGTTCGTGCCAGTGCCGTCCCTTGACGGAACCAGAACAACTGCCGGCCGAGCGTTAAAGTTCTCGTCACACTTCTCGTCAAACTTGCGAAAGATTGCCTCGATGTCCTGCGGCTCCACTAACGGAAGATCGATCGGCAGCCGGAGCAGAGCCTCGACGCCGTGCGCGGCGCAATACCGCGAAGCGGCATCAACGGAATCGCTTTCCGAAATCTGCCGCGTCTCAATGATTGTTTCCCAACCGCGTTCGCGCGCGCGCGCCAGAGCACCCGGTTCCTTGCTGACGACAAACACACGCTCGACGCAACTGGTTGCAGCGACGACTTCAAAAAAGTCCTCGCACATTGCTTCCGCCAGTGCCGCGCGCTCAGTGGAAGAAAAATGAAGCGCCAAGCGTTTTTTTGCCTCGCGGAATTCTTTCACCGGAATCAGAATCGCTTTCATGCCGCGCCCGTGCCCTTGCTTGCAAACAATTCAAGTACGTCTCGCGCAAGCTGTTCCTTATCTTCCATCGTGCTCATGACCGTTCTGCGGATAATGGCTTTCATGC
The DNA here is from genome assembly GCA_035696585.1 of Candidatus Acidiferrales bacterium. Lineage (GTDB taxonomy): Bacteria > Acidobacteriota > Terriglobia > Acidiferrales > UBA7541 > DAHUXN01. Next base: position 6,319 of record DASRQP010000366.1, read on the forward strand.
CCAGGCCTTCAATCGCCTGCGCTTCGCCGGCGTCAACCGGATCGATCACAAACGTCGCGCAAATGTCTTGATACATTCGCGCAACGCCGCTTGCCGAGACGTCAAAACCAAGTTGCGCGAGCATGCGGTCGGACGGACCTTTCAGCGATTTTCCGCCGACGATAGGGCATATCGCGACGACATTCTCTCTCCGCCTGCGCAGCGCATCGCGAATCCCCGGAACCGCGAGTATCGGACCAATGCTGATCAGTGGATTGCTGGGGCAAATCACGATTCCCGCGGCATGTTCGAAAGACTCAAGCACGCCACGAGCAGGACGCGCTTGTTCAATTCCTTGGAACGAAATTCCCAAAACTACTGGTTCCGCGCGCCGCTGCACCAGATATTCCTGGAAGTTGAGCCTTCCCTCCGGCGTTTGAATCATCGTTGGGACAGGCTGATCGCACATCGGCAGAATTTTGGCTTGCACGCCGAGCGCTTGCCGAATCGATTCCGCCGCTTCCGACAGACTCGCGCCCGAACGCATCATGGCTGTGCGGTGAATATGAGTTGCGAGATCGCGATCGCCAAGGTGAAACCAGGCCGGGCCTCCAAACCGCGACAATTGCTCAAGCGCGTGGAAGGTCTCGTCAGCAAAGCCCCAGCCCGTTTCGGGATTGACGACGCCCGCCAATGTATACGTCACAATGTCGAGGTCGGGCGAGATCGCCAGCCCATGCATCACGATATCGTCGCCCGTATTGACGACAATCGTGAGTTCGCGCGGATCCATCATGCGGCTAAGTCCCAACAGGAACTTCGACGCTCCCACTCCGCCGGCCAATGCCACGATTTCCATTTTTTAATCCAGTCGAACGACGATCTATGACCGCTCCGACTCTAAAACGTATAACAATCCACTGGAACACGCAAAGTTGCGTCATCATGATTGTCAAACAGCGGACTGGAATCGGCCGTACACGAACCACCATAATCGCCGCCAACGTGGTAGGGTTAAGCGCCACGCGTTGCACAATCGGCTCCCTATGAAAAGCAAATCAAACCGCGAATCGAATAGCAAGGTCAGCAGCAACGCGAAGACGATCACAGGCAAACTACCGTCCATCGTAATTGTCGGACGGCCCAACGTGGGCAAGTCGACGCTCTTCAATCGCCTAACCGGGACACGCCGTTCGATTGTCACCGACGAGCCGGGCATCACGCGCGACCGCATCTACGGCACCGCGGAATGGGAAGGCCGGCCCTTCGAGGTCGTCGATACAGGCGGGATCGTCCCAGAAGACAAGGCCGGCATCCCCGGAGAAATCCTTCGCCAGGCGCACATGGCGATCAAAAATGCGACGCATGTGATTCTGGTGACGGATGCGCGCACGGGTCCCGTTCCTCTCGATTTCGAATTGGCGCAACTTCTTCGTCGCGCGGGCAAGCCGCCGGTAATCGTCGCCAATAAAGTGGACACGCCGAAACACATTTCACTGGCCGCATCTTTTTACGAATTGGGCGCGCAGGTCTTTCCGGTTTCTTGCGAACACGGGCTTGGCATCGACGATCTTCTCGATTCGCTGACCGCCGATTTTGCCGCCGGCGCTGCGCCTGAGGCGCCGCCGGAAATCAATATCGCCATTGTGGGGAGGCCAAACGTCGGGAAATCGACGCTTCTCAATCGCATGGTCGGCGAAGATCGCTCCATTGTTTCCGCCGAACCCGGCACCACGCGCGATGCCGTTGACACCGTCGTCGAGCAGAATGGCAAAATGTACCGCTTCCTCGATACGGCGGGCATCCGCCGTAAAGGCAAAACGCGTCTTGTCGCTGAAAAACTGAGCGTGGTGATGGCGCGGCGCCATCTCGAACGCGCGGACGTGGCGCTGCTCGTCGTCGATGGCGCGCTGGGAGTGACTTCTCACGACGCCACTATCGCCAGTTACTCGCAGCAATCCGGCAGCGCGCTTATTGTGGTCATTAATAAGTGGGACCTCGCGCTCGAAGCGGCCCAAAGCCGGGCCGCTGCCGAGAAAAAAGCCAAGCCCGAAAAGGGCGCTTTCAATCCCATGAGGCTGATGGGCGACTACGAAAAACTGATTCGTGAGAAGCTAAAGTTCCTCGATTATGCGCCCATCATTTTTCTTTCCGCGCTCACGGGTGAACGCACTGGCGGGCTTTTTGCGCTGATCGACAAGGTCATGGCGTCGCGCGAGCGCCGTGTCTCCACTGGTGAGCTGAATCGTTGGCTCGCGGTTGTCGATCTCGACCGTGGCACGTCGCCATCCGGCCGCAAAATTAAGATTTATTACGTCACGCAAGCTTCCGTGGCCCCGCCGACTTTTGTGCTTTTCACCAATCAGATTCGCCGTCTGCATTTTAGTTACGAACGTTTCCTAGAAAACCAGCTCCGCAAGAAATTCGACTTCACCGGAACGCCCATCCGTTTTCAGCAGCGCGTCAAACAGCGCACGCGCCGCGCGCCTCCGCGCGACAACTGAACTTCACGAATGAAATCGCCCGTGAAATCCATCGACCGTTCGCCTACAATCGCCCAGTTGAAAAACCCGGCTGGCGGGCCTCGCATCCAATTGCCGCGGAGGGTCCGCAACTTTAATTCAAGAACAGGAGCCACACACCTTGTCGCCAAAACATGACGAACACACCGCCTCCGAACTAAGCCGCAGGAAATTTCTCGGATCCGCCGCCGTCGTGGGCGCGGCGTCGCTCGCCTCGCCGGCTTTCGCGCGACCACGATTCCAACAACCACCTGCAGACGTAAAACCTTTCGAGCTCGATGAAGTAACGGTTGCGGAACTTCAAGACGGAATGAAGTCGGGAAAGTTCACGGCGCGTTCGCTCGCCCAAAAATATCTCGACCGCATCGCGGAGATTGACAAGCAGGGTCCCGCGATCAACGCCATTATTGAATTGAATCCGGATGCGCTCTCAATCGCCGATGCACTCGACGCGGAGCGCAAGGCCAAGGGTCCTCGCGGCGCGCTTCATGGTATTCCCGTTCTGATCAAAGACAACATCGGGACCGCTGACCGCATGATGACCACTGCCGGTTCTCTTGCCCTTGCTGGGTTCACTCCGGCGAAAGATTCCGGAGTCGCGCGCCGGTTGCGCGAATCCGGCGCCGTAATTTTAGGTAAAACAAACCTAAGCGAGTGGGCCAATTTCCGTTCGGGCCATTCGTCCAGCGGATGGAGCGGTCGCGGCGGCCAAACGAGCAATCCTTACGCCACCGACCGCAATCCCTGCGGCTCGAGTTCCGGCTCCGGAGCCGCCGCTTCCGCGAATCTC
>DASRQP010000367.1:0-3042 GCA_035696585.1 Candidatus Acidiferrales bacterium
CAACTCGCTGTCAAGATGTTTCAGCCCGCGAATCTTGGCACGAACATCGCGCACTTTCTGCTGCAGGCGGTTGCGAACCGCCGCGCAGGATCGGCCGCGATTCCTGCGGAGGGAAAGCAGTTCGCGAATCTGCGTGAGCGAGAACCCGAGCCGCTGCGCCCGCCGCACAAAGAGCACAGCTTCGACGTCCTGATCCGTGTAAAGTCTGAATCCGCCTTCCGTGCGCCGCGGCCGAGTCAAGATTTGATTTCGTTCGTAGAAACGAATCGCATCCACGCTTAGGCCCGCTCTTTTCGCGATTCTCCCGATGAACATCTTTGTCGCTCCTCTCACCTACAGGCTACAACCTGGAGTATAGTCCAGAGTCAAGAACATTTTTAAAAATGACCCAAGGAACGCCCCCGCCTTCGCGCGGTCCACTTTTCATTTGAGGGAACCAGCGGACTGCGGTACGGTGCGTATCCTAAGTAAGGAACGCGCCGCAGGAATGCGTGTTGACTCTTTTTGCGCGCGTTTCCATAATCGCGTCGGGGACATCCTCGCCTGATGAGCGATGCACAAAAAACCCGGGAGCACGCGCTGGAAGAAGCTGTTTCACGCGCCGTACGTAACAATCTGCCGCCGCTGCAGCGAACCCTGGAAGAAATGCAGCAGGCGTTCGCGGATTTGGTTTCGGCGTGCTCTTCTACGCGCCCCACGAATGTGCTGCCGGCAATGCTTCATGCCCAGGCTACCGCTGCGTCGCTTTCCGCCAGCTTGTCCGTCCTGCTAGGGTTCATCACGAACGCCATGCAGCAGCGCGATCGCGAGCTTTCCCACGACGAGGATTCCGAGGATTTGGGCGCGGTTGGCGTAACCGTGGCGGAGCCCGAGCCCGCGCGAAGAATGCCCGCGCCGCCAGTCGTGACGCCGATGGCTCAGACGCAATCGCCTGTCGCCGACGTTGAAGAAGCGGAAGAAGTTGTCGAAGATGTTCCAGAGCAAGAACCCCCAGCACCAGAGCCGGAACCCGTCGCGTTCAGTGTCGCGTCATTGCCGAAAGACGAGCAGGATTTGCACAAGCGCGCAAATCGCGTCGCCAAAGTTTCCATGCAAGATATTAAGATGCTAAAGCCAGAGGATGTTCGCAAGGGTCTCGAGCACAAAGACATCTGCGTCCGTCTGCGGAGTGAAATTGACAAGGCCCGAAGAGAATATGACCGCCGCTTCCAGAAAATTCTCGATCAGCCCGTGGATTATTTTCATCACTGGATGGTCGAAATTCTCGCGGGTGGCGATCCGGAAGCCCTCGGGGAATATCCTTATCCCTCGCCGGTGCTACGCCGCTAATTTATTTTTTGCAAAAGGGATCTTTGGTCCTGCATGCGCGCTTTGCGTTGTGCTAACGCTGCTCGTGTGTTTCAGCGCGACAACCGCGGTCGCGCAAACGGCCAAGCCGCAAACAAGGAAAGAGAGAATCGCCGCAGCTCGCGCCGCTGCAGCGCAACGCGCCGCGAAACGCGCGGAAGCAATACGTGCTTCCCGATTCGCGGCCGAGGCGAAAGAGCTCACAATTCTTTCGCGCGGGCTGAAAAACGAAAAAGAGCCAGGCGCGGCCTATCGGCGTCTCGCCGCATTTGCGAAACGTTACTCCAAAGAAGAACTCGGCGCGCGCGCCGCTTTGGCGCTCGGATATTACGACTTCAACCAGGGCCGCTACGCCGAAGCGCGGCGCTGGCTCGATGCCGCCAAGCCCGAGACGCTGCTCGCGGATTACGTTTTGTTCTGGAGCGCGCAGGTGGACCGCAACTTGGGCAATCTTTCCGCCGCGCTCGATCAACTTGAGAGTTTGCGCCGCGATTTTTCGCGAAGCGTGATGAGCGATCTCGCGCTTCAAGCGCTTTCCGAGGCCGCCATCGCCGCCAACCAGCCGCAACGTGCCCTCACTGCGCTTGCCCAATCAGAAGGCGTCGACAAAAATCCCAAACTGCTGTTTCTGCGCGCGCAGGCCTATGAACAATCCGGCGATAAAATCGCCGCAGCCGGCGACTATCTCAACGTCTACGATAATTTTCCGCTGAGCACGCCTGCGACGGAAGCAGGTGAGAAAGCGAACTATTTTCAGGGCGTCCTGGGCGACGCGTTTCCGAAACCAACTGTTGCCCAACGCCTGGCCCGCGCCGGGGTTTTATTCGATGCGCATCATTGGCAGGACGCGCAGAACGCCTACAGCCAAGCCCTTCCCGAACTAGTGGGACCCGATCAAGAGCTGGCGCAGGTTCGCATCGCCGAGTGCGCCGTGCAGCTTGGCGGGAATGCGGCGGCGCTCGCTCCGCTGCAAGTGCAAACTTCGGAAGTCGATGCCGAGCGCCTTTATTATTTGTCGCAAGCCTATCGCTCCGTCCCGGATGAAACGAACATGCTCGCAACCGTATCGCAGGCGATTGCCCGCGCTCCGCAGAGCGCGTGGACCGAGCGCACTCTGTTCGCGACGGGCAATTATTACTGGGTGAAACTCGATCGAGACAACGCCGCGAAATATTACCAGCAGGTTGTCGAACGTTTTCCGCAAAGCGCCGATGCAATCGACGCGCAATGGCGCGTCTTGTGGGCTTCGTATATGGGCCATCGCGACGACGCCGCGAGTCTGCTTACGAAATTTCTGACCGATTATCCGAATTCCACCTACACGCCCGACGCGCTCTATTGGCTCGGACGATTGGCGCAAGACGCGGGCCAAGCGGCCGAGGCGCGCGCTTATTACCAGAAATTGCAGCAGCGCTATCCGAATAATTATTTTACGGTTCACGCGACGGAGCATCTTCGCACGTTGAAGCGCGGGCCCGCGGAATCGCTTTCGATTCTCGACGTAATCGCGCCGCTCGCTCCTAGCCCTGAAGTTGGCGCTACGGAAGCTCCCGAGGCGCTTCCGTGGATACAGCGCAGCGTGGCGCTTGAAACGATTGCCTTCGACGATTCCGCGATGATGGAACTGCGCGCCGCGTACGACGCAACGCATTCGCCGTTGCTCCAACTGGCGATCGCGCGCGCGGATGCAAATGG
>DASRQP010000368.1:0-2334 GCA_035696585.1 Candidatus Acidiferrales bacterium
CGGCAGCCGCCGCGAATCGTTCTTAAGTTACTTCGGACCGCTGTCGTTGCTCGCGCTGTTCGTCGTGTGGGCCCTGGGACTGATTTTCGCTTTCGCGCTTTTGCATTTCGGCGCAGGTTCGGCAATCAGTCTGGGGGTAAATGAGCATCGAGGCTTCCTCGCGGATTTTTATTTGAGCGGTACCACATTTTTTACTTTAGGTTTGGGCGACGTGACGCCGCAGACGGAACTCGCGCGCGTGATCACCGTAATCGAAGCGGGGATTGGCTTCGGTTTTCTCGCGGTGGTGATCAGTTACTTGCCGGTGCTGTACGGAGCGTTTTCGCGGCGCGAAGTGAATATCTCGCTGCTCGATGCGCGCGCGGGTTCGCCGCCGACGGCGTCGGAATTGCTGCAACGCCACACGCAGCCGCAGAGCGTCGCGGCGCTCGAACAGTATTTTCACGACTGGGAAACGTGGGCGGCGGAACTGATGGAAAGCCACCTGTCATATCCGGTGCTGTGCTATTTCCGTTCGCAGCACAACAATCAATCGTGGCTGGCGGCGCTGACGACAATTCTGGACGCGTCCGCGCTGCTGATTTCATACGGCCAGGGCTCGCTGCGTTGGCAGGCGAAACTGACATTCGCGATTTCGCGCCACGCCGTGGTGGATCTGGCGCAAGTGTTGAATTGCCCGCCGAAGCACACGGACGGCGCGCGCTTGCCTCCCGGCGAGTTGCAAAAATTGCATGAAGTGCTGATTTCGGCGAAACTCTCGGACTGCTGTTCGGAGGATCGCGACGAATCCGAACGGCGGCTCGGCGATTTGCGACACATGTATGAGCCCTATGTTGCGGCGCTCTCGGAACGTTTGTTGATGCCCGTCGGCGCGTGGGTGCCGGCGAAACAGATCGTCGACAACTGGCGCACCAGCGCGTGGGCGCGCATCTCCACGGATATTGAAACACCGTTTGCCGAAGCGGAAGAGAAAGAGCATTTCTGAGCGCACCTCAGAGTCAAGCTGCGAACGCAAATGCGCCCGGCGGCTTCGTGAATGCCCGCCGCGCATGTTTGTTGATGGTGACCGTCGCGCTGTGCATCCGCCTGACGGTGATGGCGTTCGTGTATCCAGCGGGATTGGATCCGGCGCGCGACCATTGGAAGTTTGCGGCCGAGACGGGGCGCATCGCGCGCTCGATCGCCGAAAACAAGGGATTCAGCAGCCCGTTTTTCGCGGACACGGGGCCGACCGCCTGGCTCACTCCCATTTTTCCTTATTTGCTCGCGGGGGTTTTCAAAGCGTTTGGCGTCTACACGAAGGCGTCGGCGCTCGCGATTCTTTCGCTCGATTGTCTTTTCTCCGCGCTGACCTGCATTCCTGTTTTCTTTATCGCGCGCACCAGTTTTGGCGACCGCGCCGCGTTGTGGGCTGGCTGGATCTGGGCTTTCTTTCCGTATTCGATTCATTTCGCGACGAGTTTCATCTGGGATACGACGCTTTCCGTGCTGCTCATGGCGATTGTATTTCTCGTCGTGCTGAAACTCGAGGGCGCACCGCGCTGGTGGCCGTGGTTTGGTTTCGGGCTGCTCGCGGGATTTTCGGCACTGACGGATCCAGTCACGCTCGCCGCGATGCCGTTTCTGACGCTGTGGATGCTCTGGCGGCTCTACGAAAGACGCGCGCGCTGGTTCGCTCCAGGTGCTGCCGCGCTACTCGGCGTTCTGATGCTCGTAAGCCCGTGGTTCGTGCGCAACTATCGCACATTTCACAAATTCGTCCCGTTCCGGACCGACCTTGGCGTTGAGTTTTATTCCGGCAACAATGCAAACGACTGGGACTCGGACATTCGTCCGCCCGGCTATCACCCGTCAGACAGCGAAGAGGAATGGCTTGAATACAAACAGCTTCGCGAAGTCAATTATGTGGCGGTGAAAAAACGCGAAGCCTTCGCATTCATTGGAAGCCACAAGGCGCACTACGCGGCAATGTGTTTACGCCGAGTGATTTATATTTGGACAGGATTCTGGAGTTTCAGCCGCCACTACTTGCGCGAAGAGCCATACGAACCTTTCGACGTTGTTTTTTGCGGCGCGTTGACGATTCTTGCGTTCCTGGGACTCCGTCGCGCGTTTCGCGAGCGCGGCGCTGCGACGGCGATGCCTTACGTCATCGTGTTTTTGTTTTTTCCGCTCGTCTATTACATCACGCATCCTGAGGATTACTACCGCAGGCCCATCGACCCGATGCTCGTGATCCTCGCCGCGTATGCCATCACGTCGTGGCATCGTCCGCAGACCGAAACAGCTGCGCAACCCTTCCTGCGCCAGGTGCGTTCCCGGAACGTTTTCCGT
>DASRQP010000369.1:0-2846 GCA_035696585.1 Candidatus Acidiferrales bacterium
CTGTAGACATTTTCTATGGTATCGAGAGCTTGCTGGTTTAGCCCGCACGATAAGCCTTGCCGAACACTCACAGAGTGCGCTTTGCCATCTGGAGCGATTACGACGTCGAGTACTACTGTGCCTTGCTCGCGCGCCGCGAAAGCACGGTCCGAGTATCTGGGGTTCGGGCAATACAGGCAGGTCGGTATCGTATAGCCATTCTTACCGGGTTCGGGGATATTCGTCGTTAATTCTGGGGTTTTTCGCACTGGCGGCGATGGGACCCGCCGGTCTTTTAGCTCCGCGAGCTCAGGCGTGCGGTCGAAACCAGTATGGGCTGTGGAGAAAACTTTGGCATTCTCAACACGAAGGACAGAAGTTGTGACGTCGAACTTGTTCCCGGAAACACGAATCGTGCCGTCAACAACAGCCCAGGCACCTACGTCGGAAGCAACGCAAGCAAGCGTTCCTCGATCACGCAGTCCTAAGGCTGGGATTTTTTCTTCGTCCTCGGTCTGTTGAAGTTTCGCGTCGCTCACCACCGAAATTCCGCGCGCGGCGAGGGCGCTGCGGAATTCGTTCGCAATCGTCGCGCCCAACTCGGTCGGCCCAGTGACCGGTTCAGAGATCATGACCATGACCGATTGTTGATCAGAAGTTTTCTTGAACGATTTGTGGATTGCTGAAGCGACTTTCGCGGCTAGGGAGTCTATTTGCGTTTGCTGCGCGTGTGACTGAACCGCCACGCAGAAAAAAATGACGAGTGCGGCCGCCGAAATGCGAAGGATTCGTCCGAGTGTTGGGACTTTCTTCAAGAGCGGCATGAGGAGAACTACCCTGCAGCAGGAGCGCTGGCGGAAGCAAAGCTGGCGACGGCCTGCGCTTCGTTTTCTAGCGTGGGGATTATATCGATCAAGCGGGTAACCGAAAGGACTTCGCGCACGCGCCCGCAGGGATGCAAAAATTTGAACGCGCCGCCCAGGCGCTTCATCGAGATGAACCCGCCTGCCAGCGCGCTCAGGCCCGAACTGTCGAGCTGCGTCACATTTGTCAAATTCACCAGGATCTTGCGCACCGACTGGCCCTCCAATTCCCGCAGGCGCGCGGCCACCAAATCACTGTCGGCGCCGATGGTCAGGCGTCCATCCAGATCGACGATGGTGACGTCGCCCGATTGCCGCGTCGAAATTTTCAGGGGCACGTGTTTCTCCTCAGGAAACGGATTGTCGCTGGCCGTGGCAGCCTCCCCAAACTGGAATGAATAGTGAATTATACGCCCAGAACTAGTTTCGTTGATGCTCCACTATTTCGGGAATGTGCAATCGCCCGCCGAATCGCCCTCTCGAATCAAATGCGAAATCGACTGTTCAAATAACGACCGGCGCGCTCTGCCTTGACATGCCTCTTCCCGCCGCATAATTTCGAAAGCATGGACTATTTGCGATTGCATCGCTGGCGCGTGACGCCGCGCGAAGCGGCGCGCATCCAGTTGCGCATTCGCGAGCGCGTGGAGCTTACGGATCGTCTGCCGCATATCGACACGGTGGCTGGCGCGGACCTCGCCTACGATGCCAAGCGCAACCGCGCAATTGCCGGCGTCGTCGTTTACCACTATCCCGAAATGGAAGAGATCGAGCGTGTCTGGGCGGAAAGTCCGATTACGTTTCCGTACGTACCGGGCCTGCTCAGTTTTCGCGAGATGCCCGCACTGCTGAAAGTTTTCTCGCGCTTGCGAAATGCACCGGACCTGATTCTTTATGACGGCCACGGTTACGCGCACCCGCGCCGCTTCGGCATCGCCTGCCATCTCGGCGTGCTGCTCGACCGGCCAACTATCGGCTGCGCGAAGTCTCTGCTCGTGGGCACGCACGGCAGCTTGCCGCAACGCGCGGGGTCGTGGACTCCGCTGCGCGACGGCGAGGAAATCATTGGCGCGGTGCTGCGCACGCGCGACGGCGTGAATCCAATTTACGTCACGCAAGGGCACCGCATTTCTCTGGCGAGCGCCATTGAAATCGTTTCGTCGGTCCTCGACGGTTACCGCATCCCGCGGCCCACGCGGGATGCTGACCATTTCGTCGCCGCCATGAAGCTCGGCGAGTATCGCAGCGGCAAGAAACGTAAAGAACGCTAAGCGGATTCGCTCGAAGAATTCAGCGCGTTCCCATTGAAATTTTCCGTCGTCCACGCGCAGGAAACTCGCCTGGCTTCGCCCTGCCGCGAAACCGCAGTCAGGCTATAATCCTTACAGAGCCCCCACAGAATTCCTCCCGAGTATTCGTGTGTACGCGCCCGGCCCTACGATGTTCGAACCGTTTTCCGATTTGCAACTCCGCGAAATGGAGGACGCGCGTAAGAACTTGAAGCGGCTCGAACGCCGAGATTCGTGGCTGTGGTGGAGCGCCGTCACCGTGATGCTCCTGCTGACGCTTGCGGTGGTTGCCGTTTCCCTGCCCGGAATACTGAAGGAATCCGATCAAATCTTTCAGCTCAACATTAGTTTGGCCATCCATGCGCTCGTGGGACTGGTGCTGCTCTTCAATGTCTACGCGGTTTACCAGCAATGGCTGATCAGACGCCTTCGCGGACAAACGGCCGGGCATTTGGAATTGCTTTCCAGTTTAAAAATTCGCGCTGAAGAATTTCATCGCTTGGCGACGCGCGATCCGCTCACGGGCCTCTCCAACCGACGCCTCGGCGAGGAACGCTTGATCGGGGAAGTCTCGCGTTCGGAACGCTACGGCCATCCGCTCAGCGTTTTGATGCTCGATCTAAATCGCTTCAAGGCCATCAATGATCAATATGGCCACGCGGCCGGCGATGCGACGATTCGGGCTTTCGCGGACCGCCTGAATAAGGTGATTCGC
>DASRQP010000370.1:0-8945 GCA_035696585.1 Candidatus Acidiferrales bacterium
TGCGTGCGCAGGAGCAAGCGCGCCTGCGGGTCCTCATCCACAACCAGAATCAACGGGCGCTGATTACGCGCAGTTCGCGGTTTCTCAACTTCGGGAGGCTCCGCGAGCGACCGGCCGTGAGAGTCAACGATTTCGTAGTGCGGAGCGCCTTCCAGGAATGCGACGGCGATGCTGAATCGTTTCTCACTGGCTCGCGCGACGCGCACCACCTGACCGCGCTGCTCTTTGACGGGTTCCCAAGATGCCGGAGCGTACGGGAATACAATGGCCACTTCCTGGCCTGCGGCGTAATTTTGTCGTGAAGACTCAAACAGGACGCCTTCGCGGGAAACATCGACCGTCATAGTAAGGTCGAATTCGTTGACCTGAAACATGTCCGTGTGGCGAATGCGCACCGGCGCTGAGATTTTCACGCGGCGGCGATGGCGGCGCTCCTGCTTGGCAGCCAGGCCCGCAGTCGCAGCTTTCCCGCTTTGGCCCAGGTGCTCGCTATGCTCCGTTTTTTCGATCTTGGCCATAATTGCGGCTACTTCGGCCCGTGCCTTATCGGTGGCCGGTTCCATCGTGGCGCTCGCACTTTCTGGTTTGGAGCGCGCGGGTTTCTCCTTCTTTCTGAAGTCGAATAATCGCGCCATGGTGTTCATTTCATTCCCTTTGAGATACAGGTCGAGCTTCCGAACCGCGCCTAGCTCGCATGGTCGCAGCTAGCTGGGGCGCAGGCTCAACGGGTAAAGGATAGTATTTTGCGCTTGGGCGACGCACTGGCCTGTCAGATTCATTTGGGATAGTACCGAGGTACTGTCGTAAGCAGGGCAGGGTGCCGGGTAGTACGCAAATGTTTGCGTACTATGCGTCTTTGCGGCTTTTTGGGCGTACCATTGCCCGCGGGCGGAGTAGAATACCGGCGCGATGCGACGTTTCCTGCTGATTCTGGCTGCCCCGGTGCTGGCCATAGGGAGTAGCCCCAGAGCCGCTGTGCCGTTTTGGGGTGCGGACGGCTATATTGTATCCAACCGTGCTGCCTCGCAACGCGCCCATGTCCGGGCCCGAAACTCCCAGCGGTCAGATACTCCAAAAGCCGTTCCCGCCAGATTGCCGTTTCGCGCGCAGCCCGATGACGCTCTAACGCGGCGCGGTTTTGAGAAGTTTTACAACATGGATTACGACGGTGCGATTGCGCTGTTTCGCGAAGAGCGAAAAGCGCGGCCTGACGATCCCTTTGTAGTGAATCATCTGCTTGCGGCAGTGCTGGCCAAGGAGCTGAATCGCGAAGGTCAGCTCGACGCCACGCTCTACATGGGCAACCGCTTTTTGCAGCTCAAAGTGCCGCCCGTGGACCCTAACGTGAGGACGGAAATCGGCCAACTCTCGCAGCGCGCGCTCCAGCTCGCGAACCAGTCTCTGGCGGAGAATCCCAACGACGTGGATGCGCTATTTGCTCGCAGCGTCGCACGCGGCCTCGCGACCGTGTATTCCGCCGTGATCGAAAAGAAGTGGATGGGAGCCCTTAAGCAGGCACTCGGCGCCTATCACGACGATGTGCGCATTCTTAAACTCAATCCGAACTATGCCGACGCAAAACTCGTCGTGGGAACGTACCAATACATTGTCGGAAGCCTTTCGTGGTGGGAAAAAAGCGTGGCCATTGTCGCAGACATTCACGGCACCAAGAAAAAAGGGCTTCAACTGCTTCGCCAGGCGGCCGACGGCGGCGGGGAAGAGAGCGTTGACGCGGGCACGATTCTGGCGCTTTTTCTGGCGCGCGAAAAACGCTACCCCGAAGCGATCCAGATTATTGGCAAGTCATACGCGAACTTCCCGCACAATTTCATCTTCGGTTTGGCGCGCGCGGATTTACTGAACGCCTCCGGCCAAAAAGACGAAGCCATAGCGGCGTATCGCAAGCTGGTTGAATTGGGGCGGCAAGGAATTTTCCCGGACGCACGCGTCGAGCGCGCCGCGTATTCGCTGGGCCGCGCGTTGCAAAATAATAAAGACTACGCCGGCGCGGCTAACGCCTATGAGGAAGCCGTGAACTTCCCGCACGCGAATCCCGCGATTGCCGCGCCCGCCGCGCTCAACGCCGGAGAAATGTACGATCTTCTCGGCCAGCGGCAGACGGCCATCGAGTGCTACCAACGCGCGATGCAAATCGCGCCGCAGTCAGACTCCGCGCGCACCGCCGCCCGCCAGCTCAAGGGTCCGACCACAAGCGCGAAAACTAATTGAAGACGAATTGAAGCACTCTTACGAATTCACAGCGGAAGGGAGCGGAAATCGACTTGCTTGTTTGGTTTAGCCTAGATGATGCGGGAACGCGACGGGGAGCTGGCAAGCGGATGCCCTTTGATTTTCTGTGGAGCCTGCGCGATCCGCGCATCCAATTGCAGCGCTTCCTTGCGAAGAGGCAGGTTCGCATCGGCGTTCGTCCACAATTTCAGTAGCGAGCCCAACTCCTTGTTTGCCTTTTGGCGGTCACCTTCGGCCAGATAATCCTCCGCGAGAAAATAACGCGCATCGAGATAGCGCTGCAGCGGTTCCCAGGGGATCCATCCCGGATCCGCGGAGAGAAGTTTTTCGTACCACTGAATGGCCGTGGCAGTGTTGCCGGCCCGCTGATTCGCATAGGCCATGAATTCCGTCAAAACTTGGACGGCCGAAGTGCCATCGGAGGGTGCTGGTGGACTAATCAGTTCCAGCGCCTTCTGCGGATTTCCCTTGGCCAACACGATTTCCGCCTGCAAGAGGTGCATATATTTTGTTTGGAGATCGTTCTTTGCGTCCACCAACGGAGTGATGGCCGTCAGAATTTTTTCCGCTTTCGCCACGGCGCCGGCGCGCGCGTATGCCTGGCCGATGAGTGCGCCGTAAACGACTTTAGGTCCGATATATTTGAACTTCGGCATTACCGCGTCGAGTTCCGCAATCTGTTTTTCCTTGTTTCCTTCGCCGCCGGCGATTTCCGCAAGCATGTAGCGGACCCTCGCAGCGCTGAACGCCTGATGTCGGCCGTCATCGATGGACAGTGCCTCCTCGAACTGGTGTTCCGCGCGCGCGTAACGCCCGTAGTAGAGATCCAGCAAAGCCAGCGAGCGCAGGCCATTTTCGCGCGTCTCCGGTTTCGCCAGAAGCGCCGAGAAAACCTGTTCCGCTTTCTCAGGCTGTCCGGCATCCACAAGGGCGGCGCCATATTCGCGGTTCGTATCGCCCGCCGTCAGAAGTTCCGGTTCAAGCTGAAATGCCTGTGAATAAGCTTGCAGTGCGTTCGGGAGATCGGGAACTCCGGAATAAGCCGTCGCCATTTCCAGGTAGGTGTTGGCGTCGTCGGGCGCCACGCGCAGAATTTCCTGGTATTGCTTGATGGCCTCCGGCGCGCGGCCGTGCATGCGCAGCAGGTGAGCATAGTTCTTGAGCATCGTCCAGTCGTCTGGATACTGCTTTAAGTAAGCTTGGTAGAGGTCGGCCGCCTCGCCCGCATGGTTCATATCGTCCGCGAACTTCGCGCTGATAACCATGCGCTCGCGATCCGTGACACGCTCGGAGAATGCCAGGGCTTTTTCGTACTCCTGCTGGCCTTGTGGCTGTTCGTTGTAAATATAGCTGCAATAAGCGGTCCCAAGCGCGGCGTGGGCCATGGCGAAACCTGGATCCGTCGCAACGGCGGCCTGGAACAAAGGCACAGCCTGGTTGAACTTCTCTTGCTGCCATAACGCCAAGCCGTCCGCGTAGTCTTTGAGGGCCGCGAGCGAATTTGTCGTTACTTCCGGCAATGGGCGGTCGGTAGCGTGAATCTGATACAGAGACTCGCCTAGATCGGCGCGAATTTTTCGAGAGAGGGAATCGAGCGCATCAAGCACGGCCGCTTCTCCATTGGTACGTTCGGTGTAAGAACGCAATGTTGTGCCATTCTGCGGATCAATCAACTCGGCTGTCAGCGCATATTCCTGGCCGGTCCGCGTGATGCTGCACGCAATCAGCCCGCGGATGTTTTCGCGTTGGCAGATCTCGCGGCCTAAAGCGGGCGTGATCCTGTCGGTTGCGGGACGGCCCATCATCTGGAGCACATTAGGCACGCGCAGCCGCGAAAAGACATTTGCATTTCGCGATTGTTCCAAACTAACGGTGAACGCGGTTTGCAGCGCCTGATCGAATCGGGGATCACCCGTTTGATTTTCGAAATCAGCCACCAGCACCGAATCCCGCGAATTGAAGGAAAGAACGGGGCGCTGGCGAAGCAGCCAGATTGCCGCAAGAGCGAATAATGCGACGCCAACTCCCGCAAGCGACAGCCAGAATCTCCGCGAGCCCATTCCGAGGAGCCGTCTTGACGAGCTATTTTCCGGCGCACCTTCGACGGCGGATAAGGGATGACCAACTGCGTCCTTCGGGAGTGATTCCTGTTCGAGTGCGCCATTGCGACGGCCCTGGACCTTAACCTCGGCAATGAAGCGGTACCCTCGGCGGGGAAGAGTCTCAATAAATCGGGGATTTTCAGGGTCGTCGTCGAGCGCCATCCGAATCTTATTGATCGCCGTGTTCAGGCCGTCGTCGAAGTCTCCGTATGTATGCTCTGCCCACAGGCGTTCTCTTAATTCCTGCCGCGTCACAACCTCGCCGGAGTGTTCCAACAGAATTGTCAAAAGGCGGAACGGCTGACCGGACAATTTCACTTTTATGCCGCTTTTGTGCAATTCTCCTGCATATAGGTCGCACTGGAAGACACCGAATGAAATGACGCGCCGGGGCGGGGTGGGCTCGGTCATTTTTGTGGGCAAAGGAAAATTAGATGAGCCAGTTTAACATACTCGTCAAGATAATCTTTGTGTTGAATTAGGCGCCTCCTCAACCGTCCCACTCAACGACATTTCTGCGTTTAGAAAAAAGTTAGGTAAAAATAAGCCGCCATTCATTGACTGGCACGAACAAACCGCCGCAGAATGCGCGCGATCCAAATGAGCTTAACGCAACAAAACGAACTGTTTGGAAGCGCGCTTGCCCTTACAGAGAGTGTGGCAGTGGTCGCCTATGAATCGGAATTCGAGGCTCTGCTGCTCGTTGCCGCCCGCCGGGTACACCAGGAAACTGACCGGGGAACGGGCGGGAGAGAACGAAGAAGGATGGGATTTCTACAGACAAAAGGGAGATGTACATGACAGAACGATGGATGAAGCGAGTCGGAACATTTGTGGGAGTTTTGGTTTTGGCCGTCGCGGCCGTTTCCATGACCGCAAAAGCGCAGAGCGGCCTGAGCGGCTTTTCTCTCGGGCAGAGCACGGGCGGCGTGCTTGTTCAGCCAGACTTCAATGGTATTACGGGAAGTCTGGGTGTGAATTTCGAGAACGGCTGCACGGCTGCGCTGTCGGCCGGATGCACATTTTCCGATATCACGGGCAGTGTGCTTTTTGGAGGGAGTCCCGTAGCGTCGTATACGTTGGATTTCAACTCCACGCCATTTCTCGCGAATTTCAATGGGACCGGCAGCTGGCTTTTCTCGACCGGAGACACCAGTGGTTACAGTTTGGCGGGTCTCGGCGGAGGAGTAAACGGCACGATCACCTGGCTGACTTTGAATGAGTCTCTCGCCGGAATGGATAGCATGACAGGAAACGCTACGTTTGCAGGAACGGGCGTATTTGCAGGACTTGGCAGCGGCACCGCATCCATTACGTTAAACCTGAACGCCCTCTCTTGCGCCAACCTGTCCGCTGGCACGGCGTGCAGCATGACGGGCGTCGCTCTGGATCCGCCGAATCCTGCTGGCTTCGCGACTTTCGGAGGCACTTTCGGTGGTGGCGGCTCAACGGGTGGCCAAACACCGGAACCCGGCACGTTGCTGCTTCTCGGCTCAGGCCTGACGGGGATTGGCTTCCTTCGCCGCAGACTTTGGGCCTGAGGATTCATGGATAGAACGGCTCCAATCACTTCGGAAGCGGAATTCGGGCGGTGGCTGCTCGCCGTTCTCGAAGACGAGCGCAATCGGTTGCGGGGAAACGCGCCACAAAAGGAGCATTGCGTGGTCCGTCACACTCGTGACGCTTCTTTCGCCGCGGGGGCCCAGCCCTCGTAGGCGAGAAACAATAACACTGGCCTCGCGCTAGGGGTTCGGGGACAACTAATACGGGGCCGGCGAGATAGCAATCGGGCCTGCCTCATTCGGCTTTCGTGAGTTTAGGAGTGCTAGGTCTCAATATGAGGAGGCGCCAGGTGAAACTTGGAAGATGGTCTCTGCTGGTAACTGTGCTGGCTTTCACGGCGACAGCGTTGCAAGCGACACCTGCATCCCTCTCCTTTACGGGAAGCCTGGCAAGTTCGTCCTCTGCCTTCACCTTGACGTTCCACGTGGGCGGCGCTGGGGGCCAGACGATTGACGTTCAGACATGGGGATTCGGCGGCGGCACGAATGCGGCTGGGAATGCAATCTCGCCGGGAGGTTTTGACCCGTTCCTGGCTCTCTTCGCGGGCATCGGTTCGGGCGCGACGATTCTGACTGACGGGCTTGGCAATCCCTTCGGAACCTCAGACGCGTTGTCGAATTTCGGCACCTTCCAAGGATGCGGGTCTGCGGGCACCGTTTCCGTCGGCGGCCCGGTTTGTGGCGACATCTCCATGTCACTCGTGCTACTGCCGGGGACTTACACACTCGTGCTGAGCGACGCGAATTTCTTCGCCAACGCCGTCTTCGACAACGGGACGCTCGGCGAGGGCTTCACGGATTTCACTGGAGGCGTTTTCCAGACCTGCAACACCGTGGGCAGCACCACCACCTGCGCGAACGACACGGCGAACTGGGCTTTCGATATCACCGACCAGACTGGCGCGAATCTGAGCACCGGGCCAACGCCCGAGCCCGGGACGTTGTTGCTCCTCGGATCAGGCTTGCTCGGGTTGGGGTGGCGTCGGCGCGCGGGTGCGAGTAAGCACTAACCGCAGGACGGGCGGGCATCGTTACCTGGTATTTTCGCAGCGGGTGCAGCGAAAGAGTTCAAAGCGATTATGTGTGCAGACGAGCGGACGCTATGTGTGTGTCTGCGCGGTGAGGGCGCGTCTGAATTAGAGGAAAAAGAAAAAGGAGAAAAGATGAGATTTGCAAAGAGGCTGTTGATGGTAGCAGGCGCAGTCGCATTGTCAGGGATCGTCAGCGTGATGGTTGCGCCGAAGGCCGTGCACGCCATTGTCTCCACCCTCGTCACCGTCGCCAACACTTCGGCGAATCCCGTGCCCGTGACCGAAGGCACGGACCTGGCGAGAGAGCCGTTTGCAACATCGATTTGCGCGGATTCTGATGGTACAATCTGCCTAGCGATCGGGAAGATTCTTGGAATCGCCACGCCTCCGGCGTCATTCACGGTCCCCGTTACCGACGCTGCCGGCAGCCCGGTCAAAGCGCTCGTCATCCAGTTTGTGTCGGGAATCTGCAACCAAGTAAGTCCTGTGCTTCAGACAAGCGCACCCGCCAACGCCGTCAATGGAATCAACAAAACAATAAACTTTCTGAATACGGTCACGCCGAGCACGGGTAACAGTTCGCCGCTCGTGAACCAGACAACCAGTATTGTCGCTGACGGCGGCAGCACGATAGCGATGCTGCCCTCCGTTATGCCGAGCGGCGATTCATGCTTTCTCACTGTGAATGGCTACCTCGCACAGTAGTCGTTCTTTTGGGTGGCCATGCCCGTTTCTCAGTGCGGACCATTCGTATCGGCTGAGCGGTAAGGAATTAAGCGGAAGAGGAGAGTAACACATGAACATCGTGCGCAGAATCGTGGTGGCAACTGCAGGAGTGGTGGTCGTCGCTCTAGTTCTGGCGCTTGCGGAGCCGAAAGCCGTGCACGCCGTCGTCAGCGCCCTCGTCACCGTGTCGAACGGCCCAGGGAACCCCGTGCCAACAATGGCCGTGGACACGCGCAACGTCAACGTGGTCAACACGCCAGTGCCCGTCACGGGCAACATTAACGCAAACGTAACCGGCAGCGTCAATGCGACGCTCACCGGCACGCCCAGCGTGAACGTCAGCGGCATGCCCGCAGTGAATGTCGCGTCGGTCAGCGGCAATGTGCCCGTGACGAATCCCCTCGACGGCAGCGGAAATCCGATCCCGCTCGGCGTGCAGACGGACGAATCCTCGCCGGTGGAACTCTCGTGTCAGCAGAGCTTCAGTTCGGGTTCTTCTGTTGCCTCGTGCTCGCCATCTTTCACTGTCCCGTCTGGCGAACTGCTCATTATCGATGACGTCTCGCTCATCGCGGGACTGAGCAGCGGTCAGCCGTCTGGCTCGGTCATAGTCTTCTTTCCATTTGGCAACAACGTAAACTTTTTTCTCCCGCTCGACGCCCAGGGATCCACGTTCGGGTTGAATGTTTTCGTTGCCGCCCAGCGAACCCACATCTACTCCGTCGCAAGCGAGCCTGTTTCTTGCGCAATTACGGCCAGCACGGCTCAAACACCCCCCGCAGAAATGCAATGCGTTATCGTGGGTCACTTGGTACCCGCGAACTAGCGCTGGCAGGGACGGCGGCGGCCGTGGGCTCGCCCGTTCGATTTAGCGAGACTCGGATAGCGCAGAGTCTCGTTTCTTGTGATTTTGGGGCTAGGCCGTTCGAAAGCGTTGCGCAGCAAAAAAGCCTCGCGACTCGCTCAGTTCCGAGCGGCAGCGAGGCTTTCGTTTTTCTTTGTGTTGATTGCCGAGAGCTTAATTCTTCGCGGCCTTGGCGATTGCCGTCTTTGAGGATTTCCGGCGGCGCTTCGGGCGCGTCGGGCGACCGGCAATCTCGCCAACCACTTCCGCCGACCAAATGCTGGTGACGAACTTCTTCATTCCGTGATCATCGAACTCGACGGTGGTGCGATCGTTGTCCGATTCGGTGACGGTGCCGACTCCGTACTGCGTGTGGCGGACAGTCTGTCCTGCATCCAATACTTGCACGGAAACCTCCTTAGTAAGGCGC
>DASRQP010000371.1:0-3694 GCA_035696585.1 Candidatus Acidiferrales bacterium
GTTGTCACCATGGCGGTAGCGCACGGATGATACCACTGCGGAAGTTCACCGAACTGTGACTTGTTTGCTTTGGATGTGGGTGCCGCGAGAAAATACACACCTCAGCGGCTGAAGCCGCAGTAATATGCGGCGGTTATGGCACGGCTGCCCTTCGCGAAAGGCGCTCAGGATGAAAAGCCGTGCCCTTGTCCTCGCACAGAGTCAATGGCTGCTCACTGTGGCACAAGAAATCGGCCGACTTTCGCGACGTCTGGACTGTGCCCTTACAAAAACAGGAGCCGTCACACCTCGGCAATAGTGTTCAATTTGGGACGTTTTTCATTCCCGCTTTGGGTCTCTTCGTTAATTGTTAGAACACATTTGCGCCCGCTCCCAGCAAGCGCTCGCCTAGTCGTAGTGCGCGTTTCCTGGCCAATACACCATATATAGCGATAGGTGGCGCTTCTTGGCGAAGCGCGAGCGAAGAATTTTTTTTGCGCGGCGAAAAAATTATTTTACTTTTTCGCGCAATTCCTCTTGACAAGAAGTGCAGCCTGACTAGAATCGGGGCACAAGTGGTAGAAAGTGGTAAGAAGTGGTGGGGCGAGATGGGGACCGGAATCACGAACGTCGCGTCAAGCAAGGTCTGGAATGCTGCGGGGAAGCTATCTAGCGACAGTCGACGAAAAGGGACGGGTGAAAATTCCCGCCGACTTTTTGGCCGAACTGCGCCGGCAGGGCAAGCGCTTCTACGTGACCAGCGAGAACGGCGACTGCGCCAAAATCTATCCCATGAAAGTGTGGGACGAGATCGAACGCAAGCTCGCCAAGCTTTCCTCTCACAATCAGGCCAAGCAGAAATTCCTGACGCGAACGAATTACTTCGGACAAGTGGTCGAGCTTGACGGGCAAGGGCGGATTTTGATTCCGCCAGTTCTTCGGGACACGGCGCAGATGAAGGGGGAAGTCAGCGTCAACGGGCAACTGATGTACTTGGAAGTTTGGAATCACGCCCGGTTCCTCGAGCAAATGAAGAGCAACCCGATCACGGCCGAAGACGCGAAGGCACTGGACGACCTGGGCATTTAAGTTTTGAGCGTGCTGCATACGCCGGTTCTGGCCGAAGCCATCCTGGAATGGCTCAGGATCAGGCCTGACGGGACCTACGTCGATGCGACGGTGGGAACGGGCGGACACGCTCTGGAAATCGTCCGGCGGCTCACGACGGGTCGGTTAATCGGAATCGATCGCGATCCGCAGGCCCTGGAAGTGGCGCGGGAGCGGTTAAAAGAGTTTGAAGGAAGGGTGACGCTGGTGCACAGAGAATTCTCGAAGATCGACGAAGTGCTGAGCGGTTTGAAACTCGTCACCGTCAACGGCGTGATTGCCGATTTGGGCGTTTCGAGTTTGGAGCTGGATACTCCGGAGCGCGGCTTTTCGTTTCGCTGGCCCGCCGCGCTGGATATGCGCATGAATCCGGAGCAGTCCATGATGGCCGCAGAGATTGTGAATGAATGGTCAGAGAAAGATCTGGCCAACGTGCTCTACCAGTTTGGCGAAGAGCACGAATCACGCAAGATCGCCAGGGCAATTGTTCGCGCGCGGCCCATCCGCGACACCGAACACCTGGCAACGGTTGTGGCAGGGGCCCGAAAAGCAAGGGGAAGGCAGAGACTGCATCCCGCGACAAAAACGTTTCTGGCGCTGCGGATAGCGGTGAATCGAGAGATGGAGGAACTCGGGCAGTTTCTTAACCGGACCCCCGCCACTTTGAATCCCGGAGCGAGATGGGCGATTTTGAGTTACCACTCGCTCGAGGATCGCATGGTCAAGCGCGGCTTTCAGCAACTCGCGCGCACCGGCGATTTCAAAATTCTGACCAAGAAGGTCGTCCAGCCCAGTGAAGCGGAAATTCAGAGGAACCCGCGCGCGCGAAGCGCGAAATTGCGCGTGATGGAAAAACGAGCGCCGGAAGATCACACGCCGGGGCCGGACGAATTCGAGAGGGAAGCGTCATGACCGAATTTTATACCAGCAAGCATATCGATAATTCTCGCCTGGTGCGCCAATCGGCGCCGCGGCGGCTGCATGAATTTGCGCGCAAAATGGTCTGGGGAGCGGTGCTGGCTTCGTGCTGCCTGCTCTACACCTGGCAACATTTCGAAGACATTCAATTGCGCTACCAGCTTGAAGACATCCAAGCGCGGCACACTGAGGCGGTGGAATTGAACCAGCAACTCCACCTCGAAGCCGCGTCGCTCAGCTCGCCCATGCGCATTGACGCGATTGCGCGGCAGCAGCTTGGCATGACGGTTTCTGCGCCGGCGCAGTACGTGCCTGCGGCAGACGCGCCGCGCACCGCCTTTTTGGAGCAGCGCGGTTTTACGCAGTCCGTTCAGCCGTGAGCTGCCGCGAAAAAAGTCAGGGGTGCATTCGAGGCTTCGAGCAACCCGCCACGAATCGGCGTGGGTAGTGGACCGCCACGTTGCGGGATGAACAAGTGTCGAGATTCACGCCGGAGCCCATGGTGCAAAGCAGTTCTCGTCTGCGTCTACTCGTAATTTTTGGGCTCGCAGTCGTCTGGATGGCCGTCGTACTCGCCCGCGTCAGCTACCTGCAATTATTCCGCTACCGCGAATACCTCGAACGCGCAAACAACCAGCAGGAACGCATCATCGAAATCAGCCCGATGCGCGGCGTGCTTTACGACCGCAATGGCCGCGAACTGGCCATGAGCATTCCCGTGGATTCGTGCTTCGCCGACCCTGATGAGATCAGCGATCCCGCGATGGTCGCGCGGCTCCTCTCGCATGTCCTCGGAATTCCCGCGGAAGAAATCGAACAGAAGCTGACGCAATCGCGTTCCTTCGCGTGGATTGCGCGTAAGATCACGCCTCAGCAGACCGCGCGTATTCAAGCCCTCAATTTGCGCGGAATTTATTTTCAGAAGGAAAACAAGCGCTTCTATCCCGAGCGCACGCTCGCCTCCAGCGTCCTCGGCTATGTGGACATGGACGAGCACGGACTTGCCGGCGTCGAATACTCCCTAGACAAACTGATTCGCGGACGGCCCAGCCGCATGCTTGTGTTCGCGGACGCGCGGCGCAGATGGTTCGATCACAGCGAAGCCTCGGTCGACAAAGGCGACAACGTCGTTTTGACGATTGACGAAACGATTCAATACATCGCCGAGAAAGCGTTGGCCGCCGGAATCGCCAGAACTCATGCGAAGGGCGGCTCGGTTGTCGTGCAGGATCCAAGTACGGGGCAGCTTCTTGCCGTCGCGAATTGGCCCGCGTTTGATTCGAACGATGCAGGCTCTTACCCTGCCGAAATTCGCGTGGACCGCGCCGTATCGGACGCGTACGAACCCGGCTCGATTTTCAAGACGATTTTGTTCTCTTCCGCACTTCAGGAGGGCGTCGCGCAGCCAAGCGACGTGGTCGATTGCCAGATGGGCTCGATTGTCGTCGCGGGACGGCTGATTCACGACTGGCACCCGTTCGGTTTGCTCACGGTCGAACAAGTCCTCGTGCATTCGAGCGACGTCGGCTCGATCAAACTCGCGCTGCGCCTCGGAGCTCCCAAGTATTACGATTACATACGCAGCTTCGGCTTCGGCCGCCTCACAGGAATCAAATTGCCCGGCGAAAACCGCGGCCTTCTGCGCCCACTCGATGAATGGACCGCAAGCTCCATCGGTTCCATCGCCATC
>DASRQP010000372.1:0-12740 GCA_035696585.1 Candidatus Acidiferrales bacterium
ATTGCGCCAGTGGCCGCTTCCAGCATGGTTCCCGGGGCACCTGATTCACCAATCCCGCTCGCAGACTCGGCGCGCGGCAACGCCATACGTATAGCGGCGGCGTCCACATCGTTTCCCGTCGCCAGCAGCAGAACGCGTTCGACAACGTTGCGCAATTCGCGAACATTTCCGGGCCACGCGTAGCGCGACAATTCCGCGATGGCCTCGATGGAGAATTTCTTCACCTTCCAGCCATTCTGTTCGGCGACTTGGCGCGCAAAATGTTCCGCGAGCGCGGGGATATCTTCGATGCGTTCACGCAGCGGCGGCAGCCCAATGGGAAAAACGAAGATCCGGTGATAAAGGTCCTGGCGAAACGTATTGCGGCGAACCTGTTCTTCGAGATTGCGATGCGTCGCGACCACCACGCGAACGTTTACTGGGATCGGACGGTCGCCGCCGACGCGCTCGATTTCGCCCTCTTCCAGAACACGCAGGAGTTTCGCCTGCATCGCCAGGGGCATGTCGCCGATTTCATCAAGGAAAAGCGTGCCGCGATGGGCCTGCTCAAATTTTCCCGTGTGCCGCGAGGCTGCTCCAGTGAAGGCTCCCTTTTCGTGGCCGAAAAGCTCGGACTCCATCAGTTCGGCCGGAACTGCGGCGCAATTGAGGGTGATGAACGGGCCATTCTTTCGCGCGCTTTTTTCGTGCAGGGTGCGTGCGACGAGTTCCTTGCCCGTGCCTGTCTCTCCGCGAATGCAAACGCGCGTTTCGCTTGCGGCGACGCGCTCGACTTCAGCCATCAGCAATTTCATGACAGGGCTTGCCCATACAAGTTGATGGCGGCCGACGCGGCGGCGCAAATCGCGATTTTCTTCTTCTAGGCGCGCCAGTTTTAGCGCGTTCTCCACCGTGAGGAGGAGTTTTTCCGTCGAGATGGGCTTTTCAAGGAAGTCGGCGGCGCCGAGGCGCGTGGCGCGCACAGCCATTTCAATCGTTGCTTGACCTGACATCATTACGACGGGAGACGTGACACCGAGATTTTTGATTTCTTCGAGCAGCGCGATGCCGTCTTTGCCGGGCATCACCACGTCAGAAAGAATCAAATCGAAATGGCCGTCGCGAGCAAGTTCGAGAGCGCGCGCGGCATTGTCGCAGACCGTCGCTTCGTGGCCAGACAATCGAAACGCACGTGAAAGAGAAGCGAGCGTGTTCGCATCGTCGTCGATAATCAGAATGTGGGCTTTGGCGGCCATGTGAATTACGCTTTCCGTTCCAGAATAGGCTCCGCGGGCTGTTTACTTTTGACGGACACGGAGTCAATCGACGTAACGTTGGGCGGGCGTTCGAGGAGATCGATGCGAAACGTTGTGCCGTGGCCCGGCTCGCTCGACACGGAAATTCGTCCTCCATGATCGCTGACGACCGATTGCACAATCGCGAGGCCGAGGCCTGTGCCGTGCAGCTTCGTTGTGTAATACGGCGTGAAAAGACGCTCGCATTCTTCGCGAGTGAGTCCGGCGCCCGTGTCCGAGATCTCCAGGCGCACGCCGCCGTCATGCGTCACCGTGCGAAGCACAAGCGTTCCGCCGTTGGGCATTGCGTCGATGGCGTTGAGGACAAGGTTGCCAATGGCGCGATGAAGCAGAACGCTGTCGGCTTGAATGAGCGGAAGTTTTTCATCGAGATGCAGCTCGGTGGTGATTTTTGGCTCGCCGGGCGCGATGAAGCGGGGTTCAAAGAGGCGCGTGACGCCGCGGACCATTTCGTTCACGTTAAGCGAGTGCAATTCGGGGCGCGGCATTTTGGCGAAATCGCTGAAGCGGCCGACAATCGTCTTCAAATTTTGAATTTCGGCAAGAAGAGTGTCCGTGGATTCGCGGAAGATCTCTTCGAAATCCGCGGCGTGTTGCTCGCGTGCGCGGCGCAGATTTTCAACGGTGATTTGCAACGGGAATAGCGGATTTTTCAGTTCGTGCGCGAGTCGGCGCGCCAGTTCGCGCCATGCGGCAACGCGTTCGGTTTGAATCAGGCGCTCGCGCTGCTCAGCGAGTTGTCCGGTCATCTGATTGAATGCTCCGGCGAGCGTGCCAATTTCGTCGCGCGAATGAATCGCGACACGCGCGTCCCAATTTCCAGAGGCAACTTCTTTCGCTCCCTCGACGAGCTTTCCAACCGGCCGAGTGACGCGCATGGCAGCCCACCAACTCAGCAAAATTCCCAGTGCCAGCGCGATGCCACCGACGAGCAAAGCCAAGCGTCTGATGGCGCGTTCGAGCAGAACCAAATCGTGGCGCGAGCTGCCCACGAACAACACGCCGAGGAGATTTTTGTCAGGGCCGAGCAGCGGGAGTAAATGAAAGACTTCATCGCTGGCGGCATCGGGCGTCCAATGAACTGTCGTCGTGATTTCGCCGGGCTGCTGAAGTTCGCTGGCCACGAGCGGCGCGAAACGATCCGCCTGCGCCGCCGGACCATCGACGGCAGTCAAGTTCTGAGCGGAAAAATTCGCGTCGAGATTGACGTACAGCAGCGCGCGCATTCCCGGCGGCAAACTGAGAGACGACAAGAAGGACTTGTCGAGCCGCTCACCTCCGGCGGTGTAAAGATTCGTGCCAGCGACGGGGAGCACTGACACAGCGATCAGTCCGAGTTCAGGGCCGTCAGGCGTGTCCACTTTTTGCAGAAAGGCGCCGCGCGCGGGCCAATCGGCTCCTTGGAGCAGCCAGTTTTCTTTGTAGCCGAAGCGCGCTGGCCACTGCATCGAAGAAATAATGCTCCCGTCGTTCCCTGCGAATTCCAGGAAAGCGAAATGGTGGTCCGACGCGACGCTAACGGCATCTTGCCCGTATGCGGACGGATCAATATCGCGAGCGTTGAGATGAATAGCCATGTTCAGGGTCGCTTCAGAACCCGAGATGTCCTGAACGCCGCGAACAATTTGTTGTCCCTGATTGGCAAACTCGCGCTGGAATTGCGACACGATGGCATCCGTGTGCGATGCATCAAGACGCTCGAACGCGCGTCGCGTGAATACCGTGACACCCACGCCGACGATTGCCACGGCCGCGACGACCACGAGCGGAAACAGGACGAACATTTTCAGGCGGAAACTCATTGAGCGGCTCCGTCGAGCCAGATGTCCGCAAGCCGCCATGCACCCCAGCGCGCCGGCATCCAATCACGCACACGAGGGCTTAAACCGACGACTTCCGGGACATGCACGAGAGGAATAATTTCGTACGTGTCGACCACGGCGCGTTCGCGTGAATATAATTGTTCGGGATTCGCGGGATCGTTGAGAGGCACAGTTAGCGAAGGATCAAGAGCCGCGAGTTGCGCAAGGGTTTGCAGGAAGTCTCCGAGCGCCACTTCGGGCGTAGGCGAAGACATCGGAAGGCGCACGATGCGCGCGTCGTATTCCTGGAGATTCGTCGAGCGATTTGCGACGCCGCCTGGGGAATCGGCACTGACGGCTCGCGCGGAAATTGAAATCCCGGCGGCTTGCGCGTTCACGGCAATGCGTTCGGCAATCATGCGCTCCATCAGGTCATCGGCATCATAGCCCAGCCTGACGACATGCGCGGGCGAGATTTGCGAAGCGAGTTGGCGCGCGGTTGGCGCGTCTGGCACCGCTGAAAAAAGGAATTCGTAGCCGGAGGACCATTGCGGCAAGAGCGCTCCAGCCGGCGCGCCTTCTTTTTGTAAAACGAAATCCACGAGCGAGGCGCGATCGATGGCAAGTGAGAGCGCCTGGCGGATGCCAATGTCTTTTGCGCGCGCACTGGAGCGCGAAAAAATCAGCGCGATCAACTCCGCGGGATCCGATGCGGAGATTCTCACGCCTCGCGAGGCGTCGATGCGGGCGCGATCGGGCGCGACGTCGGCAATGTCCGCTTTGCCAAGGTCGAGGTCGATCATGCGTTCACGAACCGTGCGGCCCATTTGTACGTCGATACTATCGACAAATGGGCGGCCTCCCCAGTAATCGTCATTCGCGGCGAATACGGCGTGTTTGCCCGGCTCCCACGTGGTGAGACGAAATGCGCCGGTGCCGATGAGTTCGCCAGTGGGCTTACGGAGCAAAACCGAATTTTGGGATTCGGCAAGAGTGTAGGGCACCTCTGGCAAAGGCGAATCGGATTCGACAATCACGGAATCGTCCGCGGAGCTCACGCGCCAAGCTGGACTAACCGCTTGCAGAGAATCGACAACGAGTTGAGGCGTGAGAGCGGTGGCGTCCTGGAATTTGACGTTCGGGCGAAGATGAAATTCCCAGCGCGTAAATTTGTCATTGTGCTGCCAGGAAACCGCCAGACCCGGTTTTGGCTGGCCGAATTGATCGACCTCAACCAAACGATCGGCGATTAATTTCAAAAGACGTTCTTGTGCGATTTGATCGGCGACGCTTCCCTGCTTCTGCGCGGGATCAAGCGCAATGACGCGGGCCTGCAAATCGACAGTCAACGTGCCGCCATAGCGAGGCCGCCGCGCCGCCGAAGTTGCCAGCGCGACAAAGAGCAACGCGAACACCAAACTACTGGTTGTAGACCACGTGAATGAAATACGCCTCATACATTCCTGTTTTCAGATTGCGCGAAACCGCGATGACGCTGTTTTCATCCTCGGACCAAAGCGCCGTGATCGGGCCGTCGAAGTTGATTTCGCCGCTGATAGCAACAGCCTGGCGGTCGATGATGTCGAAGGCTTGAATGGAATCGGGGACGGTCCAGTCGCCGGCGCGCGTTACCAGCAGCGGCCACCGAGCACGGCTGGTCGAGTACAGCACGGCGACATCGCTGCCCCAGCCCGGAAAAGAAGCGACGGGCGTGGAAGAACCCTCGAAGAGAAGCGCGCGGCCATTAGGCGTCGTGGCGATTACCGGAGCCGGGGCGCCGGAAGACGGTGGCGCTGCGATAACGGCCAGCGAGGAGAATTCTTGGGAACCCAGAGCCGGGAAAATGAAAGTATTCCCATTCGCGGCGGCCGTCGGCAACAGAGTGAAAGCGCGAAGAAAAGCCGTGGAGAAGAGCCATCCGGCATTGCCGGGCTTGCAGGAAGCAGACAAAGCGCTGCTCACGGTGATGTTGCAGGTGACGCCCGGAAGCACGGCTTCCTCCCCGTCCGCGCCTTGTTGCAGCCGTCCGCGAATGTCGCGCGGCCACGGGGCTGCGTGCGCGATAGGCGCCTCGGATTGAAGTCGCCACGCGCCGTTCTGTTGCGCAAAAAGCGCTACGCGGCTGGGCTGCAAAATCAGAAGGCTCAGTGCGGCGCTCGGCGACGCAGAAAGAAAATCCGCGTCGAGGATAGGCTCTGGCTGGCTCAACAAGAATTCCTTTTGGAGAGTGACTGAAGGACTGGGCTGGCTCGTCTGGGCGACCATTTCGCGAGCGACAGAGACAATGACGGTTTGTTGCGACGCGCCTTGCGTAACTTGAGCAACCCACAGAAAGCCGTGAAGATCTTCCGCGAGCGTGACGCTGACGGAAGCAGGCGCGGTGTCCTGGGAACTTGCTGCACGGAATGCCTGGGCCTGCTGCTCGATTTCGTCATGGAAAGCACCGCAGGCCTTCTGGAATTCGAAAGAAGAGAGCGAGGACAAATTGACGAAATTTGGGGCGATGGTGAGTTTGCCTTGAATCGCCGCGCCGACCGAGGCGGCGACTTTGCGGGCGAGTTCACGAGCAGCGGCCGCCAAGGGATCATCGCCCTGTGACTTGGCGGGGAGTTTGGTCGCGGATTGCGGCAACGATTGTGTGATGGCTTGTGCGGATAGGGGTTGCGGAGCTTGCGCAAACGCAGCGAACGCCGGGAATGAAAATGCGAGAAGCAAATGAAACGCAAAAAATCGGCGGAAGGGCCGCATCGAGTTGCATCACGAAAGCGTGACGTGGCGCAATGATAGCACGGCGTATTTTTGCGTCTGGATGTTCGCGGCGGCAGTGTGTCGTTTCGAGCGATGGCCTCGGACGGAGAAACCGCTGGCGGGTGGCTTTGCCGCGGCGGCAGCCAAGCCACCCACAGGGGGTTTTGCCAGCAGTTACCCGACTGCACCGACCGTGAAGCCGGCCGGGAACTCTCATGGGCGTCCACTGGATGGCACGCCTGCTTGTGCGCCGGATGGAGGATCCACGGCGCCAAGCGGTGCATCAAGCACGCCATTGGTGAAGAAAAATTTGCCGTCCATAGGCACCATCATGATGCGAACTTTGTCTGACAGCTTTTCCGCGACGATTTTTTGAATGAGCAGCGGATTGCCGCGCAGGGCCGTGGCTTCGAGCTGCAAACGCTCAGCCTCGGCCGCGCCGGTGATGCGTATGCGGTTCGCGTCGGCTTTCGCAAGCAGCTCCTGGCTCTGCTGCTCGGCCTGGCTGTCTATGACTTTCGCCTGCGCTTCCGCTTGCGCGTTTTCGATGGTCGCTTCCTTGCGGGCTTTGGCTTCGAGGCGCGCCTGCTCGATTTGCTTTTGCTTCAGGGGCAGCGTGTACTGCATCGCGTCCGACTCGGCTTTCGCCGAAATAACGCGAGCTTGCGCGGTGGCTTCCGCTTGTTTCACCTGGCGGACTTTGTTTTCGTCGGCTTGATACTCGGCAATTTTCACGCGCTTCTGCTCGATTTCCTGCTCGAAGTTCATTTGGTCGCTCTGCTGCTCTTTCAAGAGAATGTTTTCGAGGCCCTGCGCATATTCCGGAGGCAGAACGATGCGGCGGACGAGCACTTCTTTGACCACGATGGCGTCTTGCGCGAGGCGCGAGGTGATGAGGCCGGCGACGCGCTGGCGAAATTCATCGCGCTTGACGGAGAAGACGTCGCGTACGACGTAATCAGGTGCGACTTCGCGAAAGGCGCTTTCAACGATGGGCCCGACGATTTCCTGGTCGATGGGCTGCGGGAGATTCGCCTCGACGTAACCGAGGCGACTGGCGTCGAGGCGATAGCGAACCAGCACGGACAGCCCGAGCGGCAAACCTTCGCGGGCTTCGACTTTCAACACAGTTTCGTGGGGCTTTGCGTCATCTTGCGCGGAGGTGGCGAAGACTTGTTCGCGAATGTCATAGAGCGACAGGCGCTCAATCAGCGGCGTGACGAAATGGACGCCGGAGTAGAGCGTTCCCGGGCGGATGCCGGAAATTTGACTGACGCGGATGCCGGCGGAGCCGTCAGGAACAACGACAATGCTCAGTGCGATGACCAACGCGAGCACGGCTGCTCCTGCAATTTTGCCGGCATCATGCCAACGGATTGAGATCCGCGGACGTGGCTTGGGACTCTCTTCCGGCGGATTCTTTGAGAACACACGCCGTACCAGGCGGTCGAGTTCGTAGGAATAAATCAGATCGTAGGCTGCGATGGCCGCAGCAACGAGCAGCAGGCCGATTCCCGCTGCCATGAGCAAATGCCGTAAGAAAATCATCGTCGTTCTCCCCCTTTAGTGCGTCCAGCCTGACCCGTCTTAAACCCAAAACCTCGTTCAATTCTGTTTGGACTGCGTTGCGAGACTCGCTGACTGTGGTGGCAGTCGCCGCATGGGCATAAGAGCCATCACACTTCGCAAGCAGAGCCATTCGAAACCGAAAGCAACTGCGAAAGAGGCCGCTACGGTTGCCGTCAAGATCGTTGCTACTTTCATTTTCGTTACCTCCGGACAACGCTGTGACTGCGCTGCACAGGTGCATATGGCACGGCCGGTTCCATCGGCGAGCCATTGCAATGAAAGAAGATACGGGATTGCGGCAATGCCTTTGGCGTGGGCGGCGGGACACAGCGTGAAAGAAGGACGCGCAGCGTCGCTGTTTGGCTATAATTAGAGCTTGGGGGCCATTCCGGAAATATGCAACAACCAACCACGGGACTGCGGATAGGGCGAATCCTCGGGATTCCGCTTTACCTGCATGCCACCAGTTTCCTCATCTTCGCACTACTGACTTTTTTCCTTGCGACGCAGGTGCTGCCGTCGCAGGCAGGCGCAACTCCGATGCAATACTGGATCCTAGCCGTAGGAGTCAGCATAGTGTTTTTTGGCTCCCTGATACTGCACGAACTGGGACACAGCGTAATTGCGTTGCGTTACAAGATTCCGGTTGTCTCCATCACATTGTTCTTCTTCGGGGGATTGGCGCGAATCGCGCGCGACCCGGAGACAGCTTTGCAGGAATTCAACATCGCGATTGCCGGGCCGATTGTCAGCTTCATCCTGGGCGCGGTGTTCTTGGGAGTTTACGCGATCGCTCCCCAGGGAGTTTTACAGCTCGCAGCCTTTTACTTGGGCGTGACCAACCTGATCCTCGGAGCGTTCAACCTGCTCCCCGGCTTTCCCATGGATGGCGGGCGAGTCCTGCGCGCGACTGTCTGGGGCATCACCAAGAACTTCGATCGAGCGACGCAGATTGCGTCGCGCAGCGGACAGATTTTCGCCTACATGATGATCATGCTGGGAATTTGGGCGATCATGGAACGCGACTCGGAAGTATCAAAATTCCTGGGCGGGTGGAGTGGCGGGCTGTGGCTGGCGTTCATTGGCTGGTACCTGCTTTCTGCCGCGCAGGAAACATACACACAGGTCGCCATTCGACATACGCTCACCGGGCTTAGCGCGGCGGACATCATGTCGCCCGACGTGCCCACGGTGGCGCGGGATATTTCGCTGGAAGATTACGTCCACGAAGTGCTGCGGACCGGGCGGCGCTGCCACGTGGTGACGGGCAACGGAATGGCCGTGGGACTGGTGACGCTGCATCAGGTGCAGGCTTTTCCGCGCGAGGAATGGGCGAATACGTCGATTCAGGCCGCCATGGTGCCTCAAGGCGCGATTCACTGGGTGATGCCTAACGAACCCGTGACGGGAGTGCTCGAGCGCATGCAGAGCGAAGACGTGAACCAAATGCCAGTGCTGCAGGAAGGGCATATCATCGGGATGATCGCGCGCGATTCGATTTTACGAGTGATACAGACGCGCTTGCAGGCGCACCGCCAGTACGCGGCAAAGTAGCTCCACCCCACGCTTAGCGAAACACATCTCAACGGAGCAAACCCGCCGTATAATCCAGAACATACCGCGATGCGAATTCTGCTGGTTGAAGACGAGCGGAAGGTGGCGAGCTTCGTAGCCCGCGCATTGCGCGAAAACACGTATGCAGTCGACAGCGCGGGAACGGGCGAAGACGGGCTTCGACTGGCGCTAGAAAATCCCTACGACGCAATTCTGTTGGACGTGCGTCTGCCCGGCATGAGCGGCATTGAACTGTGCCGAAAACTGCGGCAGGCCGAAATTCAATCCCCCATATTGATGCTGACGGCGCGGAGCCTTGTGGAGCAACGCGTGGAAGGGCTCGACGCGGGCGCGGATGATTATTTGACGAAGCCGTTCGCGCTGGCGGAATTGCAGGCGCGTGTGCGGTCGCTGGTGCGGCGTGGGTTCCGGCGCGGCGAAGCGAAACTGCGGTGCGGCGATTTGGAGCTTGACCGTCATAGACGAAGCGTCACGCGCGGGTCGGCGCGATTGCCCCTGACGTCGAAAGAATTTGCGTTGCTCGAACTGCTGCTTTTGCGTTCACCGGATTCCGTGACGCGCAGCGAAATCATCGAACATGTTTGGGATAGCCACTTTGACAGCGACACGAATCTGGTGGAGGTGTACATCAACCGCCTGCGGCAGAAAATCGATCAAGGGCACGGCGCAAAGTTGGTGCACACGCTACGCGGCGTGGGATACAGGATGGGAGCGGCGGAATGAAGCGCGCGCTTTCGCTTCGCGTGCGGATGATGCTGCTTTTCTGCATTGTCGTGGGAGTGCTGCTGGCGGGATCGTATGTGGCTTTCTATCTGGCCTTGAGGAGCGTGGTACACAGCCAGTTCGATCATCGATTGATAGAAGCGGAAGCGCCCGTTGCAGCCGACCTTGCCACTGACCCCGACGACGAAGACGTTGCCGCGCTGGATATTCCGGGCGAGTATTTTGAAACGCTCGATCCAGAGGGCCGGCCAGTCGCATTTTCAAAGAATCTGAATCATCACGCGATTCCCTTCTCTGGCAACACGCAAAATCTGCAGACCATTCGCGACGCGTCGCTGGGACAGCTGCGGTTGCGGGCGACAAATATCCATCGAGCCAAGGGCGATGAAATCCTGATTCTAGCCATGCCCACGCTCGACATCAGCGAAACGCTGGAGCGCTTTCGCGCGTTGCTGTTTGTTCTGTTTCCGTGCAGCCTGCTGATTATGGGCGGCGTCGCGGCGTGGTACGTGGGCCGCAGCCTCGAGCCGATTGCGGCGCTAACCCGGCAAACCTCGCAAATGGCCGAGCGCGTGAAAGTGGCCTCGCCGGGGACGATTTCGGCGAGGACGCCGCGCGACGCTTTGCCGCTCGCTTCCACGGCACGAGACGACGAACTAGGCCGCCTGACGGACGCGTTCAACAAGCTTTTTGCGTGCATGGAAGGGGCGCTCGAGCAACTGCGTCAATTCGTCTCTGACGCGTCGCATGAATTGCGCACTCCTCTGAGTATCCTGCAAGGCGAAACTGAGTTGCTGCTCAAGGAACAGCGCGAGCCGGAGGAATATCACCGGGCCCTGGAAGTGATCGACAGCGAGTTGAAAAAGCTGAGCCGGATCGTCGAAGGGCTTTTTACGCTGGCGATGGCGGACGCCGGCCAATTGCGACTGCAGCGCGAGCCGCTGTATCTAAACGAAGTGCTCGAAGAAGCATGCGCGATGGTGGCACCGCGAGCGCGAGACAAACGGATTTCCATTGAGCGTAAGTTGGACCGCGAGGTTCCTTACATCGGCGACGAAATATTCTTGCGACACTTGTTCTTGATTTTTTTGGATAACGCGCTGAAGTATTCCGGGCAGGAAAGCGAAATTCGCGTCGAGATGGCTCCGTTAAACGGCACTATCAACGTACGGTTTCAAGATCAGGGCGTAGGAATCCCGGCCGAACACCTGCCGCATGTCTTCGAGCGTTTCTACCGCGCACCTCAAAACGATGCGACCGAGACTCACAGTGGGGGGTTGGGCCTGGCAATCGCCCAAGCGATTGTGCGCGCGCAGGGTGGAACGATAGAATGCGCGAGCCGGCCGGGGACGGGCTCAACGTTCACCATTTCATTTCCCCGAAATGGCAAAGACGGCGAGCCAGAAAGCTAAATAAAAATTAATGTCCGATTCAGGTTACAGGGGCTATAGGTATATAAACTGAACCGTGCCGATGCGTCGCTTGCTCGTGCTACCGAGGGAGTACTTGGCCGTGTTCGTTGATCCAGCAGAGGAGACAAATCAGCGGTGAAGCATCTTGGCGTGTTTATGCTGGTTTGCGCGGCGGTGATTTCGGCGCACGCGCAACAGGCGCCGGACAAATTGACACTTGCGCAGGCGTTTGATATGGCCAACCGGCAGAACCTGGACTTGATTGCCGCGCGGGCGCAGCGCGCGGTCGCCGCCGCGGGAGTAAAAATCGCGGGGCAGAGGCCGAATCCGACCGGAAATTTCACAGCCCTCCGCGATGATCCGCACGAAGGCTGGTGGTTCGATATACCTCTTGAATTGGGATCGAAACGCGAGCGCCGGATTAGTTTGGCGCGCGCACAGGGCGTCCTGACCGACGACGATGTAGCGGCATTTGAACGCCTGACTCGCCAAAATGTCCGCGATGCCTTTTTTTCTGTCGCACTGGCGCGGGGCGTGACCGCCGAGAAAAATGATGCGGTGAACCTGGCAAAGCGGCTCCGCGATATCGCACAAGCGCGATACGAAGCCGGCGACGTGCCGCAACTGGAAGTTTTTCAAGCCGACTTGGTGCTTTCGCAGGCGCAGGCGGACTACCAGGTAGCTCAACAAGAAGAAAAAGTAGCGCTGAGTGATTTCAATCTGCTTCTGAATGAACCGCCGAGCACCGAGTGGGAACTGGTTACAGCGCTCGACGGGCTTCCGACAGAGCCATCCTTGAGTGATTTACTTGCGCGTGCCAGCCACTCGAACGCGGACCTTGCCAAGATTTCGCAGCAGGAAAAAATCGAGCAGAGCCAGCGCGCTCTGTATCAGGCTCAGCGCATTCCCAATCTTACCGTGTCGCTCGGCATGGATTACAATTCGCCGCACAATTTTCGCTACGGTCCACGAAGCCAAGTGAGCATGGAAGTGCCGATTTTTGCGCGGTACCAGGGAGAGATTGCGGAGTCCGACGCAAGCCTTGTGGCGCTGGAAGATCAGGCAACCGCAACGCGAAGAGCGGTCGAGGGTCACGTGGAGTCGGCGTTCCTGCAACTCGATTCGCGCGAGGCGCAAGCGCGGCTATATAAAGATTCGCTTATGCCCGCGGCCGATAAACTAGAGAGCATGGCCGAGGAAAGCTACAAAGCAGGGAAAGCCAACATTCTTTCGGTGCTTGACGCACAGAAGAACGTGCAGGCGGTGCGGGAACAGTATTTGCAGAGCTTGCTATTCGTTCAACAGGCATTTGCGCAATTGGAAGCGACCGTCGGGACTCCCCTCGACTGAATGGGCAGAGTGATGATGCGAAGAAAATGCTGGTGGATAGGAATCGGGTTGAACCTGACGCTTGTGATCGCGCCAGTGATGCTCTTATCGGGGTGTTCGGGCTCCAGTGAGCAATCAGATGAATCACAGATGGTAGCGGAAGTGACCGTCACGAAAGTGACTCGTGCGAACATCCAGCAGTCCGTGGCCGTCAGCGGCAACGTGGTGGCGTTGCCCAACAAAGACGTGAAGGTGAGCGCGCTCGTCCCCGGGCGGATCACGGAGTT
>DASRQP010000373.1:0-5719 GCA_035696585.1 Candidatus Acidiferrales bacterium
AGCGACGAGCGTACTGATCACCATGGATTTCGACTTGAGCTTCCTCACGAACTTCGTGGCGAATTTTGTGTCGACGTTCGCGAATTGATGCTGACGCACGGTCTCTCCCTTGCGAATATTTTGCGGCAATATTTTGCAACCTAGAAATTCAGCCGCGCGATTATATGCCAGTTTATTGGGAGCAGGAGCGCAGAGTTAACAACCGATTCACGCGGTCGCATCCAGTGCATCCTTCACTGCTTTGCCACACCGGATTTGTTGAACCGAGCGCGGGAAGCGACTAAAATGAAGCCGCATTTCAGGAGGCTGTCCATGCGAAAAGTGTTCTCTTTTCTGATAACGATGGCGTTGGCGGGAATACCGGCTTTGCTTGCTGCTTCAACGGTGCGCGCGGCCGATCAGGACAGCAAGGCCAACAAGCGCTTGGAGAATTCGGGCGAAGTGATCAAGGAAATCCTCGACATACCTGACGATATTCCTGCGGATCTGCTCGACAAGGCCGAATGCGTGATTGTGATTCCTTCGGTGATCAAAGTAGCGTTCGGCATCAGCGGTAGCTATGGGGCCGGAGCAATGACGTGCCGCAGCGGCGAAGACTTCACGGGACCGTGGGGCGCTCCGTCGATGATGCGGCTGGAGGGCGGAGGTTTTGGATTTCAGCTCGGCGGGCAGGCAACGGATTTCGTCCTGCTGGTGATGAACAAGCGCGGCGCCAGCGCGATCCTCAGCAGCAAAGTGAAGCTCGGCGCGGACGCCTCGGCGGCTGCGGGCCCCAAGGGCCGCAATGCTGCGGCGGATACGGACGTCACAATGCGCGCGGAGATTCTGACGTACTCGCGCGCGCGCGGGCTCTTCGCAGGCATCTCGCTGCAAGGCTCAACACTGCGTCCTGATAACGACGCGAATAAAGATGTCTACGGGCGAAAGATGGAGGCGAAGGACATCGTACTGAAACACGCGGTGGGAGTTCCCGCCTCAGCTAGGGTGCTAATCGGTACACTGGAGAAACACTCACCGCGGAACCACTCCGATCCTAAATCGCTGAGAGACTAACCGCGAATTCGTAACAGAGCAAAGAGAGCGCGGGTGAGAACTGAGTTCCCCGCCCGCGCTTTCTTTTGCGCCACTACTGCACCACAACGGAGCGGTTCTGGCCTTTGAAGCGAACTTCCTGAACTTTCCCCGCTTCTGTGACGATCGCGTTTTGCTCGGTCTTCAGCGTGGCGTCCTTCCACTGAATCGGAGCTTGAACGATCAGTTTACCGCCGCGGAAGAACGAAACGGTTGAATCGTTGGCGACCACTTTATATTCGCCCGGCGCCAGCGTCGTGCCGTTGATTATCTCGCCTCCCGCCACAGCGAACTGACCCTTGGCAAGCGTGTTGGACATCTTTGCGCCTTTTGGCGACGCCACTGCCGGAATTGCCACGGCCAACATCAGCGCCACTGCGAAGAGATGCACTAGCTTGTTGTATTTCATCTTCGATTCTCCTTTTTCAAAACGGGCCCGCTCTTACTGATTGCTTTAGACGTGGAAATATTTTGAAGGAATCAAATTCGACGCAAAGAAATGAAAATAATTCTTGCAGAGCGTTTTACGTGTTCGGAATCGTTTGCGCGTGCCAAATACGCACGAATTTCTTGAGGATTCTCCGAAGGCTCGCACGGACAATCTCCATAATTTCGGAGGGATCGATTCAAAAACGCCGGACGAAACCGTGGCGATTTCGTCTGCGATTGCAGCCGCCGGTCGTGTTGCGTTGACACTCCCCTCCCGCTAATCAATAATCGCTCGAGATGATTGGACAGCTTCGTGGCGCGCTCATTGATAAACGGCCGAATCAAGTGATCGTGGATGCCGGCGGCGTCGGCTATCAGGTGCAGATTCCGTTGTCGACATTTGCCGGGCTGGGCGCGCTGCATGCGGAAGTAACGCTGCTCATCCACACGCATCTGCGCGAAGACCAAATCGCGCTGTACGGATTTTTGACCGCGCGCGAAAAGCAATGCTTCGAAATGCTGATCTCGACTTCCGGCGTGGGCCCGAATCTTGCGCTGAAAATTCTGTCGGGAATGAATTTGGATGAACTGGTCCCCGCGATCCGTAAAGGGGATGTTCTGCAACTGAAGCGCATTCCGGGGGTGGGGCAGAAAACCGCGGAGCGCATTATTCTCGAACTGCGCGACAAATTCGCCATTGTCGAAATCGCCGGACCGGGGAAACCCGCGTCACGTTCGCAAGTGGACTCCGATGTAGCGTCGGCGCTCGTGAATTTGGGCTATGACGAGCGTTCGGTGGAAAAGACGCTCGAAGAAGTGCGCGGCGGGGCCGGCGCGAGCTTCGAATTGCTTCTTCGCGCCGCTCTGCAAAAACTGGGCGGCGCTGCAATTGAGAAAGGCGCGCGCGCAGGCCGCAGCGATTAGCGCAATCGTCGCGCCGAAAAAAAGGATTACATGGTTGAACTGAAACACCGAGTCGTCTCCGGACAAGCATTTGACGAAGATGCGCGTCTCGACGCCAGCGTCCGCCCCAAACGCTTCGATGATTTTGTGGGACAATCGCGCGTCAAGGAAAACCTGAAAATCGCCGTCGAAGCCGCGCGCAGCCGCGGCGACGCTCTCGATCACGTTCTGCTTTATGGGCCTCCCGGCCTGGGCAAGACAACACTCGCGCAAATTCTGGCGAACGAGATGGGCGCTAGCATCAAAATCAGCTCGGGGCCGCTTCTCGAACGCAAAGGGGACCTCACGGCCGTGCTGACGGCGCTCGAAGCCCGCGAATTTTTTTTCCTCGATGAAATTCACCGCTTGCAGCCTGCGATGGAGGAAATCCTCTATCCCGCGATGGAGGATTACCGCATCGACTTGGTGATCGGACAGGGCGCCGGCGCGCGCATTCATCCCTATCAATTGCAGAAATTCACTCTTGTTGGCGCCACCACGCGCGCGGGACTCATTATGGCGCCGATGCGCTCGCGCTTCGGCATCGTGCATCGGTTGGATTTCTATACGGCTGAAGATTTGCTCGAAATCGTGCGCCGCTCGGCGAAAATTCTTGGTATCGCGATGGACGATGCGGGCGCGGAAGAAATTTCGCGACGCAGCCGGGGAACGCCGCGAGTCGCGAACCGTCTGTTGCGGCGGGTGCGCGATTTCGCCGAAGTTCGCGCGCAGGGAAAAATCACGCTAGCAGTGGCCAAAGAAGCTCTCGGAATGCTGGGCGTTGATGAGCACGGCCTCGACGAAGTGGATCGCAACCTTTTGCTGGCCATCATTCAGAAATATAGCGGCGGCCCGGTGGGACTGAATACACTGGCGGCGTCGCTCAGCGAAGAGGAAGACGCCATCGAGGAAATTTACGAGCCATACTTGATGCAGCTGGGCTTGCTCGACCGCACGCAGCGCGGCCGCGTCGCCACGGCGCTCGCCTACAAATACTTCGGCATGGATGAACCGCGCCGACAGCCCCAGCTTTTCTGAAATGCCTTTGAGTCACAATCTACATCGATGAAGACTGTCTATTTGTCGCTCGGGTCGAATGTGGGCGACCGCGAAGAGCATCTCGCCGCGGCCATCGCTGCTCTGGGCGCGCACGGCATCCGCGTCACGCGCCAATCGTCGATTTATTTGACTGAACCGGTGGACTTCGAAGCGCAGAATTGGTTTTTGAATTGCGTAGTCGAGGCGGAAACGAATTTGATGCCGCGCCAGCTCTTGCGCGCGATTCGCCAAGTCGAAAATCAAATCGGCCGCCGCCG
Organism: Candidatus Acidiferrales bacterium; assembly: GCA_035696585.1. GTDB lineage: Bacteria > Acidobacteriota > Terriglobia > Acidiferrales > UBA7541 > DAHUXN01. The sequence goes on from DASRQP010000373.1 coordinate 3,759, forward strand.
TCTGGTGCGCAGCGGCCCGCGCGTGATCGATCTTGATATTTTACTGTGCGGATCGAGCATCATACGCACGCAGGAACTCGAAGTTCCTCATCCGCGCATGGCCGAGCGGAGATTTGTTCTGGTACCGCTGGCGGAAATCGCGCCCACGGCCCGCCATCCCGTCGAGAACAAGACCGTGGAGGAGCTTCTTGCAGCCACCGCGGATCGCAGCGCAGTCCGCCTTTGGGAGCACGAGCGATGAGCGACAAGTTGAAAGCAAACAAAAGCAGATCCCAACCGTTACTTCGTCAGGACAAGCAGGGCAGGCGGGACGACAACGAGCGGCTTCTTCAGCAGGCTGCTAGAGCATCTCTCGTTTCTTTTCTTCTTCTTCCCGTTTCTTGCGTTCTTCCTCTTCCTGCCTTTCGTAATCGGCGATTTCTTCCTCGGTCATCGAGTAATCCTCGCGCGAAGCGAACATCTTCCCGTCTCGGCGGTCACGGCCAGAGCGGCGGTCTCTTTGCCGGCGCTCCTTGTTCGCCGTCAGCACGCTGACGTCGCGAATCGGTCGCGCAATGGCGCCGACCTCAAGGAGCAAGTCGCTGACCTTCTCGAGGAAATCGTTCAGGTTGAGCGGCTTCATGGCGCAGGGCAGACGTTCTTTATCGAGAACGGGGCGCGCCCATCGCGCCGCCAGCAATGGGACCAGAAAGAGCACGCGCAGCCCACTCTGCGCGGCATCCGGATCGACCTCCGCATGTGCGAGTTCTTTCAACGTGGTGAAAAGCGGCCCCGTAATATCAGCCAGCGCGACATTGACGATCACCAGCGTCCAGTGGCCGCGCGCGAGTTCGCGCATTGCTTCGCTGGCAAACGGCACCACGCGCACGTGCCATCCCTCGGAGTCAAACACTTGTTGCAGGGCATGTTGGCTGCCCTCGTCGTCATCAACAATCAGTATGCGAACTTCGCTCAACTCGCCTCCCGGACCAGTATAGGACCTCACCTGCTGCGCGAGAGGCCGCGCGCCTGCGGCAGTTTCCAGGGGCGCGGCTGTCCTCTGGACCAGCCCTTGAAGGCGAATAAATGGCGAATGCATTTCCCTTGACAAGGCGAAATAAAGGCGAATATAGTCGCACCACGACCCCAGCGAGGTGTTCGTTACCGATGGCTACTTTTCCCACGCTTCGAGCCGCTTCGGCGCCGCCAAAGCCCCGTTTGCGCCGCTCGACTGCGACCAGCCTCACCCTTTTCCCCGCCGCCCCCAACGGCATTGGTGAGGCTCTCGGCGCTTCTTCGCCCCCTCCGGACGCCAACCGGAGTCTGAAGCCCGTAGAGAATCTGGTCGGTATCGCACGCCTCGCCGCTTCCTCCTCGCTCGCGGAAGCCAAACGTGGCACGGAATATTTCCTGCTGCCTGTCCGGTCGATTCTGAACCGTTGCAATTCGCCGCGCGTGCCTTTTGCCTGGACGGTGAACCCCTACCGCGGCTGCGAATTCGGCTGCCACTATTGTTATGCGCGCTATACGCACGAATATATGGAGCTCGACGGCGGCGATTTCGAGCGAAAGATTTACGTCAAGGAGAATGCCAGCGCACTGGTAGCTCGCGACCTCGAGAACGAAAAAATCTGGGGCGAGCACATCGCAATCGGCACGGCGACCGATCCTTACCAGCCTGCCGAAGGCGAATTCAAAGCCACGCACGCCATCCTGGAACAAATGGCTAAGCGTGAGGGCCTGCAGCTTTCCATCACGACGAAGTCGAACCGAGTTGTACGCGACATCGAACTGCTGAAGAAAATCTCGGAGCGTTCCGCGTTGAGCGTCAATCTCTCCGTCACCACCGTCTCCGCGCGCCTAGCTCGTCTGCTGGAACCTCGCGCGCCGCGTCCTGACCTGCGGCTCGACGCTGTGCGCCGTTTGCGCGACGCGGGGATTTCCGCCGGCGTATTGGCAATGCCGATTGTGCCGGGAATCAC
>DASRQP010000374.1:0-7846 GCA_035696585.1 Candidatus Acidiferrales bacterium
CTGCCACATCGGAACGGAAGCCATTCATGAAGCATATGTGCGTCAGCGGCACCACGGCGGTTTGCTCATCGATTGCACGTGCATAAGATTCGGGGGGCAAGCGCCCTTCTCGAGCGGCGATAAATTCAATTTGCGCTCCGCGTCGCTTCTGCGCCAGCCACACGTGGCCCATCGTCGGAAACTCGAATTCGCCCATGACAACCTTTCGCCGCTGGGTGAAGTCGAAGGCGCTGGCAATCGAGTTCATTCCCGCCGAGGCGCTCGGGATCACTGCAACTTCACTTGCTTCAGCTCCAATGAACCGCGCAAACTGCGCACGCACAGCCTCGTATTTCTCCACCCAAAGATCCCACGGCGAGCCTCCCTCGTGCCAGGTTGCTGTGTACTGGCGCAAAGCCGCGTCCACCGAATCCGAAAGAGCACCCTGCGAGCAGGAGTTCAAATAAATTTTGTGCTTAAAGATTGGAAATCGCGACCGGATCGCCCGCACTTGCCCTTCTGAAAGCATTCGTCACTTCCTCCGCCGGCGCTTTTCTTCCGTTATCGAGTGGCTGAGTTGTCGATCTCTTCGCGGCGCGCCGGAAAATGCACATTCTCACGAAAACGCGTCAAAACGGCACGGAGCTTATCACAAGCGGAATAGGAACGCCATGTATGGATCTGGTATACCAATCGCATATCACATGCGAACGATGGGAAACCGTTAACGGCTCTCGGCAGACACTGAACAAAGAACAATCGACGCAGAATTCAAGCTTGCCACGATTCGGATCATCCTTCGCCGCGCGGCGCTAGCCGCCAGTCGCCGTTCAGTGGCGTTTGAGTAAATCGCCCAGGACGTTGGCGAAGCGATGTATCTCCGCCACGGTATTGTAGTGAACTAACGATGCGCGAACGGCTCCCGTTTCCTCACTTAGGCCGAGCCTGCGCATCAAACGCGGCGCGTACATGTGCCCGTCACGCACGCCAATGCCCGCCGCTGCCAGCTTTTCGACCACGGTTCGCGGCGCTACGCCGGGCAGGTTGAAGAGCAGGGTCGGCACACGCCCGGCAAGAAGCGCCGGATCGCGTATTCCATACACATCCGCGCCACAGTCAGTCAGAACGCGCAAAAATTCCCGCGTAAGAGACGCTTCGTAATCGCGGATTGCTTCCATCGCACGCACTATCCTTCGGCGTCTGGAATCGTGGGCTCCGTTGGGCATGAGGCGGTCTCCAAGCGATTCCAAATAAGAAACTGCGGCGTCCATGCCCGCGATATTTTCGTAGACGCACGTGCCAACTTCAATTTTTGCAGGCGCTTCGTTGGGAATAAAATCTTCTCGGAAAGTCCTCAAACGATCCAACACTTCGCGGCGGCCCCACAGAAACCCCATATGCGGCGAGAAAATTTTATATCCCGAGCAAACCAGATAATCGCAGCCAAATTCTTGAACATCAATTGGCCCGTGCGGGGCGTAGTGCACGCAATCGAGGAAAACCTCCGCTCCCGCAGCGTGCGCCATGCTGGCCACTCTTGCGACATCAACGATGGATCCCGTGGCATTCGAGGTCACCGTGACCGCCACTAATCTGGTCTGAGATGAAAGAAGCGGCTCAAGATCCTCTACATGCAAGCCGCCACTCTCGCGCATACGCCACCACTGAAATTTCGCGCCTTCTCTTTCCAATGCCAGCCACGTCGCGATGTTTGCTTCGTGATCCATGTCGCTGACAATAATTTCGCGACGCTCGCCTAGACTCTGGCCGATAGCCAGGCTCACAAGCCGGATAAATGAAGTTGCATTCATCCCAAAGGAAACTTCTCGCGGATCGCCGGCGTTCAAAAAATCCGCCACGCTCTGCCGCGCGCGCGCAATCGTCGCGTCTACTTTCTGGCTCCTTCCATAGCGTCCGCCGCGTTGGACGTTGCACTCGACCAGGTGCCGCGTCACCGCATCGACCACTATCTGGGGCGCCTGAGCGCCGGCGGCATTATCGAAAAAGACGAAATCGTCGGAGGTCTTTAGTGCAGGGAAAAGAGTCCGAATGTCCTCTACCGGAAATGCGCAGAATTGCTTTACAACTTGCCCATCATTATTTTGATTATCATTGCTCTTGATCATTGACCATGTCGACCCGTTGTTATCATGTGTTGCGGACGGACGCTACACCGCGATCCTTCAAAGTGTCAAGACAATCATGGTATACAAAACGCATGCACGTCCCCGCGAGCTAGCGTGCGATGGCGCTTCGCCGGGTTGGTTTCGACTTTCTTGCACTTTCATCGAATCTCATTTACTCTTTTGTTTAACGCCAAGGAGCAGGTTTGCCAAGCTTGAAAAAAACGCACCCTAGCAAAGGGCGCCGTCCCAAATCTCGGAGAGCGACGCCTTCTCGGCCTGCCCAAGGAGGGTTTCGTGATTCCGGCGCGGCCTCCCAGAATGGTCGCAGCACATTAAGCGAGCGACTTTACCAAGGCCTCAAACGGGACATTATTCGCGGCGTCTATCCTCCCGGCGAGGCCCTTGGCGAGAAGGAGCTCGCGAAGCGTTATAAGAGCAGCCGCACTCCCGTGCGCGAGGCCGCCGTCCGATTGCAGCAGGAGAACTTGCTTCGCATCGTTCCCAATCGGGGCTATTTTGCCAGCTCGATGACCATTAATTGGCTCAACGAGATTTACGAATTTCGCGCTGCAGTGGAGGGCGCGTGCGCCGAGCTGGCGGCACGCAAGGGAAATGACGAGAAGCTGGCCGACGAACTCGCTCGCCTGGCTCAGACGGAATATGAAACACACGATCGCGCAAGTTATGAGCGTTTCATCAAAGCGGATACGGCTTTCCACATTGGCATGGCGCGCTTGACGCGCAACCCTATGCTCGTCCGCGCCGTTTCCGACATGCGCTGCCACATGGAGCGCGTTATGTACGCGGCGATAGGCATTGGTTACTACGGTGAGGCGCCAGTCAAAGAACACTCGGAGATTGTCCAAGCCATTCGTAATCACGATCCGGAATTAGCGCGCCGCTTGATGTATGAGCACATTATCCAATCGCGCGCCAAGGTTCTCCGGCTGGCGTACGGAGAATCCTCGGTCCTTTAGCCGCGTTGAGCGATCTCAGAATTCCGTTTCCTACCACACTCTGAACCTCCGCCCTTGTGCATGTCTTGCTCCTCCGCAATTGAGAACCGGCGGAAATCTTAAGTGCCAGTCTGAAGGCTACTCATTCGAACCACGACATTCCCAACCAATCCAGGTCTTTCGTATCCAGATTGCATATCAGTTGCGCGAACAAGTGCATGCAGTTTTTTTGCTTGACTTGAATTGTTTCGCTCAACTATAGTCCGCGCCATCCATTGTTGAGTTAGCGCTTTTCTCAACCGGAGGTGCCGAATGGGCCGACGCTGTTCTGTCCTTCTTGTTCTGGTTTTGCTCTCTGTGTTCGCGACGGTTCCATCGAAGCTTTTCGCTCAGTCCGCAACCACTGGCTTAATTTCCGGCACGGTCACAGATCCGTCCGGAGCGATCGTGGCGGGCGCAAGTGTGACGCTTTCGCAACACACCACTAATGCCACACAAACGACGCTGACGGATTCTGCCGGACGATATGTTTTCCCCGCCGTCAATCCTTCCGATTACACGTTAACGTTTTCCGCCAAGGGGTTTGAGAACGCGGTCACCAACGAACTCCACGTGGAGGTTCTGAAATCCTACACGATTAACATCACGCTCCAAGTGGGTGCCTCAAACCAAACCGTCACTGTGACTGACGTCGAGACTGCGGAACTCCAGACCACAAGCGCCACGGTTGGCGCGGTGCTGGGCGGCGTCGCTTTGGAAGAACTGCCTGTTTTTACGCGCAGTGCCAGCGCGCTAATGTTTTATCAACCAGCGGTTTCACCGTCCGGCCAGATCGCGGGCGCTCGAGACGAGCAGGTCACCTTCAGTTTCGATGGTGGAGACGTAACCAGCGATCTGGAGGGTAGCAACACCTATGCAGCGCCGCCGGGAGAGCCGTCCCCCTCGCCCGTGGTTCCCATACCCATCGAGAGTACGCAGGAATTCCAGGTGTCGACTACCAATCCCAACGCCACATTTGGCCGCTCTTCCGGCGGTCAGGTCGCGCTCCTCACAAAGTCCGGCAATAACAGTTTCCACGGCTCGGCCTACGAATATCATAACGACGACGCGCTCAACGCAAACAGTTGGACCAATAACCGCCTGGGGATTAATAGACCGCAAAGCGTGGACAATCGATTTGGCTTTACCGTCGGCGGACCCATTTTGAAAGACCGCTTCTGGTTTTTCGGGAATTACGAGGGTCGCCGCTTTCATGACGCTTCGATCTTCAACACCGTCGTCCCAACCGGGACCATGAAGACGGGAGTCTTGCAATTTCGCGATACGGCCGGGAATATTGTGCCGTACTCGTTTCAACCCGGTAGCATTACCACCGCTTGCGGCGGTGTCTCTTGCGATCCGCGCAACCTCGGTTTTAACCCTGTCATTCAATCCCAATTGGCGCTTTATCCCACGGGCAACAACGCGTCGCTTGGCGATGGCTTAAACACAACTGGGTTTACTTTCGACGCTCCAACACCCATTTCCGAAAACATTGCCGTATTACGCTTGGATTATAAGATCAATGCAAAGTGGAGTGCCTTCGCCACCTATCACTATGCGAACGTAGCGCGCGTCGGAACCGAGCAATTCAGTATCGTGAATACATCGGCTCCGGTATCCACAGCCCAAGATCCGATCAAGCCGCAATTCTGGACATTCGAAGTAACAGGCCAGCTTTCCCCGAACTGGACTTCCGTGACCCACGGCTCATATTTGTACGATTGGTGGGGCTGGAGCCGGCAGGCTCCAAATCCCTTGGTGTCGGGAACGCAGCAAGCCTTGGTCCTCGCCGGCGAAGGATCAGGCACGAGCAACAATACCTCCAAGCTGCTCGCGGACCCAGTCAACCTGGCTACGCAGTCTGCCCGGTCGCGCGTCTTCGATGGACACAAATGGTACCTCGCCCAGGATTTCAGCTGGATCCACGGACGCCACTTGTTGCAGTTTGGCGCCTCAGGTGATCTGTCCCACGATTACTTCGTCAAGACCGACAATTTCGCGGGCGGCCTGACCGCAGGGCCACTTCTTTACAGTGAGTCAACGGGAAACGGCAGCGGCGAATTCCTCAAAATCAGCAGCACTTATGAGCCTTCGATCTGTCCCTCGAGCGGCGGGACGGCAAATTGCCTCAAATCGAGTGACGCGCTTCGGTGGAACGAGTTGTACACGACGTTGCTCGGCATGGTTGACCGCAGTTCTCAGGTAATTACACGTAATGGCCAATTCCAGGCAAATCCTCTTGGAACTCCTGCTTTTTCGCAAACCTTCATCCCTGCCGTGGATGGATATTTTCAGGATATTTGGCAGGTGCGTCCCTCGTTTACCCTTACACTTGGCCTCAACTGGGGAGCGCAACCTGTCCCGACGGAAGCGCACGGTAAGTACGATGTACTCGTATATGCTGCCACTAACACCCCGGTTGATTATCGAGGCTACTTGTCAGAGCGCGCGAATTCGTTGAACAACGGAGTCCTGCCGGGACAAGCTTTCAATCCGCTCTTCGGTGTGACGCCCGTCAAGTATCTTCCCTCTCCGTTCACGGGCGATTTGCGCGTCACTAACTGGCATCAATTCGCGCCACGTCTCGCCACGGCGTGGCAAGTGCCATTCAAGAATCCCATCTTCGGTGACAACAAAACCGTGATTCGCTTCGGTTACGCAATGGTGTACGACCGCATGAGCGACATCAACCAGGACTCGTTGCCTTTGACGACAGGCGGCTTGCTCGACGTCAGCGCGTGCGGAGGCCCCGTTTTTACCGGAGGCGGGCCGGTATGCTCGAATGGCGCGACCGATCCCACCAGTGCGTTCCGCATCGGCGCGGACGGAAATAATGTCCCGATTCCGGCGCCGACAGCGGTGCCGATTCCCTACGTCGTCAGCGGTACGGCGGCAGCTCCGTTCGGACTGTTCATGCAGAGCGGATTGGATCCCTATGGGATTCCAGGCCACTCCCACAGCATCGATCTCACGGTGCAGCGCGAACTCCCCCACCACGCGATTTTTGAAATTGGTTATATTGGGCGATTGAGTCGCAATCTCCCCCAGGACATTGCGTTCAACGCAGCCGATTACCTGATGAAAGATAAGCAGAGCGGCCAAACGCTGGCGCAGGCATTTGACGGAGTAGCACAAGCGGTGCGAAACAAGACGGCCGTGCCCGTCGAGCCATTCTTTGAAAACCAGATTGGCGCATCCACCTGCACTGGAAATGGCTTTTCGAGCTGCAGCCAGATGGTCGCATCGCAGGATCCGACCGACCTCACCAACGGCTCTTTGAACTTCTTTTCATTGGACGAATTGAATCGAGTCACACCAACCCCGCTCGATAATATTCAGTCCTTCCAGTCCTACGGCATCACGGATGGCGGTTTTTCGAACTACCAGGCCGGCTTCGTTAGCTTGAACAAGAGTTTTGCGAACGGCCTTCAATTTCAGGCCAACTGGACCTGGAGCCACGCTATTGGCAACCAGGGCGTTGATCAACAGAGTGGCTCTTCGGCCAACAGCCCGTACAACTTGAGTCTCGATAAATCGTCGGAAACTTTCGACCGCAGACATGTGATCAATGTCTGGTTCTACTACCAACTGCCTTTCGGCAAGGGTACAGCCCATAACATGACTGGGGCGCTTGATCGAATCGCGGGCGGGTGGTACACGTCCGGCATCTACAGCTTTTACACTGGCACGCCGTTGTATATTTCCGCCAATGGGGACTATGGCGACTATGAAAGTAATGGCACGGCTGCCATTTGCTCCACAAGGCTGCACGGCCTTGAAGGACAGCACTACAACGTTGTTGGCTCGGGCGGTGTCGCCACCAACGGCAACGCTCCCAACGGCAGCGGCCTGAACATGTTTGCCAATCCTGCCGCTGTGGTCAGCTCGTGCTCGCGCCCGCTCTTAAGCGTCAATGGGCAGATTCCGTTTGACGAGCTGCGCCTCCAGCCGAGATGGAATTTGGATTTTTCGCTGGGCAAGCGAGTCGCCATCACCGAGCGCATTCACCTGGAATTCTCGGCTGAAGTTCTGAACATATTCAACCTTGTAAATTTCGCGGCCCCGTCCTTGAACTTGAACAGCCTGCCCAATTTCGGTGTGTATGGAAGTCAGGGCAATAATCCGCGGCGTCTCTTGCTCGGCGCGAAATTGCAGTTCTAACCACACTTTTTCGCGACGGCCATCTCGCGCAATGGCGCTAAGCGGGCGAGTTCAATAATCGCGCCTTGAGAACTGCGCCGGGGCATCGGTCTCATCACTTCACGATTATCCTGTGATTCTCCACAGAAAGACCTCTATCGAATGGCGGAGTTCGAACCCGTTTCGGCACAGTCGTGACACAGCCGGCGTCATCGGGGATAGAACTGGACTTGCCATATACGCTAGAATCGAAACTTACTTGTCGGGGCGTAGCGCAGCCTGGTAGCGCGCCTGCCTTGGGCGCAGGAGGTCTGGAGTTCGAATCTCCACGCCCCGACCAATAACCCCTGATTTTTCAATCCACTCTTGTTGATGCCGGTTTCGCCGCGGCAGGAGTCGACTGCGAACTACCCTTGATGAACCTACGGCGCGATCTGTCGTCCGGTTGTTTCATTGTGAGATCCTTTCGAGTAGCTCAGCGTGTGGTTGTCCTGTGCCGCAACGGCCATGCTGACCAAGACAGAAACACTTCTTCTTTCTTAGTTCCTATTTTGCAGTCGCGATTATTCGTGGAGGACGACACTCAGAAGTGAACTGTTAACT
>DASRQP010000375.1:0-3426 GCA_035696585.1 Candidatus Acidiferrales bacterium
TTATTCGTATCGAAGGGCGACCATGGGGTCGACACGCATGGCGCGGCGCGCGGGGATGTAACATGCGAGGAGCGCGACGCCAGTGAGCAGCACAGCGACGGCGGCAAACGTCAGCGGGTCGGCGGCCGTCACGCCGAAAAGCATGCTCGATAGCAAACGCATCAGCGGCAGCGCGGCCGCAATGCCCAAGGCGACTCCCAGCAGTCCCAGCTTTACACCGCGGCCAAGGACCAGCCGCAGAACATTACCGCGCTGCGCGCCAAGCGCCATGCGCACACCAATCTCGTGCGCGCGCTGGCCGACGATGTTAGAAATCACGCCGTACACGCCGATGCTCGCCAGCAGGAGGGCAAGTGCGGCGAACACTTCAAGGAGAATCATGGATGAGCGACGAAAGGCGAGCGAGCCATCGAGGAGTTCCTGCATGGTGGTCTCACCGAACATCACCTGCTGATCATCAACGGTCCGCACCTCATGGCGCACCGCGCCAGTGAGCGAGGCAGGCTCAGTCGCCGTGCGGACGGCCACACTGGAGTTCATTGCGAGCAGCGGGACTAGACCATCGGGGACCTGACGGAAAGGAATGTAGAGCTGGAATAGGATGTCGTTATCAGGTCGCACGTCGAGTCCGAAGTGTTTGACGGTGCCCACGATTCCGACGATTTCTGCGGTTCGGTCGAAAAAGGTGAGGTGGAGACGCTTACCCAGCGGATCCTCGTTTGGAAAGAGGGTGCGGGCGATGCCATCGTTGATAACTGCCACGACGGGAGCAGTTTCCGTGTCCTGGGGAGTGAGAAATCGCCCGCGCAAGAGCGGAATGCCCATGGCGCGGAGGTAATCGGGAGTTACAGCGTACCAAAGCGCGTCCGGAGCGTCGCTCATTCTGTCGGGCCGCTTGCGATCCTCACGCCAGAAGTTAATGTCGGACTCGCCGGTGAACGGCAGATTGCCGAACACGAGTGAGGCCGATGCCGCGCCGGGCAAAGCTTCCAAGCCATCCATCAAGCGGCTGTACATCTGACGGATCTTCGGCGCGCTTGTGGCCGTGTCGGGCGAGAGCGCAATGGTAAACGTGAGGACATTGCGCGGATCGAATCCAGGGTTGACCTGCCAAATGCGTTCCAAACTTCGAACCAAGAGGCCGGCGCCGGCGAGAAGAACCATGGCGAGAGCGATTTCTGAGACGACCAAAGCTGCCTGCACACGTTGGTGACCGCCCGTAGCGCCACGGCCGCCTTCTTTCAGGGTCTCCTGCAAATCCACTCGCGCGGCCTTGAACGCGGGCACGGTGCCGAAAAGGATTCCGGTCAGCAGAGAGATCGTCAAGGTAAACAAGAGGACGCGGATGTTGATGCTGGGCTCGACACCAAGCGAGAGTCGAGGGGCGACCTCGACGAGCGCCAACATGCCCCATTTGGCCAGCAGAAGACCGACCCCGCCGCCGAGAATGCCCAGAAGCGAAGTTTCCGTCAGGAGTTGGCGCACGACGCGCTCCCGGCCCGCTCCGACTGCAACCCGGATGGCAAGCTCGCGTCTGCGGCTAGTCGAGCGCGCCAGGATCAGGTTAGCGACGTTTGCGCACGCGATCAGCAGAACAAAGCCGACCGCGCCAAACAGCAATAAGAGCGTGTGCTGAAGAGTCCCCAGCGTATCTGTGCGGAAAGGAACGGCGTCGAGCGTCAGACGACCATCTTCTTTGGGATATGCGGCAGCGAGAACGCCCGCTAAACGTTTCAAGTCCACGCGAGCCTGGGCCAGAGTCACTTCCGGATTAAGACGAGCCAAACCCACAGTTCCGAAGCCGCTTCCGCGGACGCGAAATGCGGGCTCATCCCATTGACCGATGGGGTAGAAAAAATCCGTCTGTGCGAACTGGCTCGGGAGATCCGGCACCACACCGATAATGGTGTAATTCTTGCCGGCCAGCGTGGCGCTCCTTCCGACCACGGCGGGGTCCGAGTTAAATTTGCGCGTCCACAGCCCTTGAGTGATCACGACCACGCCTGGCGCTCCCAAGCGATCTTCGTCTTTTGTGTATGTGCGGCCCAGGAGCGGCTTCAGGCCGAGAATCGGGAAGAAATCCGGGGAGACCATGCGCACGATGACGCGTTCCGGTTCGCCGGCTCCCGTCAAATTCATGCTTTCACGGCGCTGGAGCGCCAGGAGTTCGAAGGAGTGATTCTGCGCCTCCATGTCCTGAAACTCGGCGTACGGAATCGAGGAGCCCGTCCAGCGGTGCAAAACGATGACGCGTTCTGGTTGCGGAAACGGCAGGCGTTGCAGAAGAACGGAGTTGATTACGGAGAATATGGCGGTGTTGGCGCCGATGCCGAGGGCGAGGGTGAGAACAGCGACGGCGGTGAAGCCCGGGGATTTGCGGAGCATGCGCAGGCCGTAACATATATCCTGGCGAAGATCGGTGAGCAGAGAGAAGCGGCCGCGAGTGGCGTCGCGGGCCTCGACTTTATGTTGCAGAATCGTCATGGCGGATTCCTTTCCCCGCTGCGAGTGCACCAATTCGTTTGCTAGCGAAGTCCAATCGGCAACGTGTTGCATGGCGGCGGCTTCGGCCCGCGCTTGCGTCAAACCGCACTCCAAAGCCTCGCGATACGCCTCGTCCAATTGACCGGCAAGATCCTCGACAATTTCCGCTTCGCGCTCGGGCTTGAGGTGCGAAAGCCGCAAGTTCTGGCGGACGTATTGCGCCCAATCAGGCATGGCCAGGCCTCGCGATGTGATTGATGGTCAGCACAAACTCATCCCACGCGCTGCGTTGCGCCGCGAGAAACTTCCGGCCTGGGGCAGTCAGCCGGTAGTACCTACGCCTTCGCTGCCCCGCCTTTTCGACCCAGCGGCCGGAGATTAGAGATCTGTCCTCTAATCGGCATAGGATTGGATAGAGCGAGCCGATGCGGAATTGAATGCGGCCCTTCGAACGCGCTTCGATCAGTTTCCCGATCTCGTAGCCGTGTCGTGGACGGGCTTCCAGCAAGGACAGGAGGAGGAATTCGACACTCCCCTTCTTCAATTCACGGTTGAACATACTTTACAACAATATACTTTAGGAAAGTCTATCGTCAAGAGGAATTGGCTTCCCTACATACGGTGCGGGGTACTTTCGCCTGGCCCTATCCTTTACCAGCGAGATTTTGAAATCAATAACCCACGAGGGCTCGAGGAGCATATGGGTTTCGCCTCGCATCCGCGCCTCAGCCTTCTCACGGTTACCTTCGGCCGGTTTTTCTAGACGGTAAGGGAACCCCCGGTTTACTTTGACGCCTTGGCAACTTGCCCAATTTTCTTGAAACACGATCCGCGTACCGGCGCAAGTTTTAGCAGGGCTCCACGTACGTTCTGCGTACGCCCGTGCTGCGTTTTGGGCGTTTCTAGCGTTTTTGGCGTTACGTAAAATGAGTAACTTACGCG
>DASRQP010000376.1:0-5831 GCA_035696585.1 Candidatus Acidiferrales bacterium
GAGCTTCTTGAAGAAATCGTCATCAGGCGAAAGTTGTTCCCGCGGCACGTTGAAATGACTTGCCGCCAGCTGCAGAACTTCGTCCGTGACTTCCTGAAGAGATTGCATACGCCTCTATTTTAGCGACATTTCTCGCAAAACGATATTCGCGGCCACAATGACGAATCCGATAGCGCGATTCTTTTTACTTCAGATACTGATTGATCCAGCCCACCCATCGCGTCATCACATCCGCCGCGCGCACGGGATCGCCGGGAAAATGCCCGCGCACGGGATAGGCGAAAAATTGTGTGGTCACGCCGTTGTCCTTGAGCGCGTGATACATCTCATACGATTGTACGATAGGGACACGAAAATCTCCTGTGTCGCAAAGGATCAGCGTAGGCGTCTTGATTTGCGATGCGTAGGTGATTGGCGATTGCTCGCGGTAAATTTTCCAGTTGTCGCCCACCCACGGTGAACCACCCATCGAATAGTAATCGGTGCGATTGCCATCGGAGACGGTGGCCTCCGCGACCAGATCATTGACCGCTGCGCCGGAGACCGCCGCTTTCCAGATGTGATAGTGGCCGATCATCCACGAAGTCATGTAGCCGCCGTAAGACCATCCGGAAACAGCGATCTCGTCCGCGTCGACGAATCCCATTTTTTCGACTGCGGCAAGTCCCGCCATCACATCGCGGCCCGGGCCGTCGCCTGCATCACGGTAAATTGCGCGTTGGTAGGCATTGCCGAGGTTGTCGCTGCCCCGGTAATTCGGTTCGAAGACAACGTAACCTTGCGCCGCGATAATTTGCGGCAGCGAACTAAAGCTGGTTGTCGAGCTCGCTTGCGGACCGCCATGAATCAGCAGCACGAGAGGATATTTCTTATCCTTTGAGAACTCCGGCGGATAAGTGAGCACGCCATCTTCGCGAAAGCCGTTCGGGCCGTCCCAGTCGATGCTCTGCACCCGGCTCAGATCGAGCGCGGCGATCGCCGAATTATAATTCGTCAATCGTTTGGGAGCTGCATCGGCCGAAGACATGTAATACAGTTCCGCCGGCTGGTCCGAAGTGCTGCCGGTAAAAGCCACATCGCCTTTGGGCCCGACGGTCATATCAACCCAGAAGGACCATGAAGGCTCGATGTTTCCTAGATTGATGCGCCGCGCCTGCCCGTCGAGCGGCTTCAACCACAGCGAAACGCCTGTGCCATCGTGCCCGCCGAGGAGAAGCGATTTTCCGTCCGGCATCCATATCGCGCGCTGAATCTCGCGATCGATGCCGCGGGTGATGTCCGTGCCGTCGCCGCCGCTCGCCGGAGCAACGTAGATTTCATTCTCATTGTTGGGGTCTCCGTCGCGCGGATACCAATACGTGACTTGCGATCCGTCGGGCGAGTAAACTCCAGCGGACTCGAATTTTTCGTGCGTTGTGAGTTTGCGAGTTGTTCCCGCCACCGCGTCGAGAACTTGCAGCGTGGTTTCGTCACCGTCGCCAGGCTCTGCTGTTTCTTGGCGCGTGATCATCAGAGACTTTCCGTCCGGCGACCACGAGAGCGGCGAGGATGGCGGCGAAGGCGGGAAAACTATGGGCAAGCTCCAGACGCCCGAAGTAAGGCGTTTCGCATCGCCTCCTTCGGCGGAAACCAGCCACACGTGCGAGGGCACGCCAGCGGCTGTTTCGACGTAATCCGTATCACCAACCTGAAAAACATCCTGATGCGCCTCGATTGCTTTCTTGTCGACGGGATCCGGTGTGACGTAAGCGATCATCGCTCCATCCGGCCGCCACGCGAATTGTTCGACGCCATCCGCGGCCGTTGTGATTTGCTTCGCGTCGCCACCGCTCATCGGAAGAACGAAAATCTGCGGTGCAGCATCCTTGCCTTCACCGGCGACTGCAAGGAATGCCAAGCGATCGCCGGATGGAGACCATCGAGCAGAGCTTGCGCCCTTGTGGCCGGAAGTCATGGTGCGTTGTGTGCCCGTGGCAATGTCGAGGAGGACTAACTCGCTGTCGTAGCGATCCTCTTTCATATTGGCGCGCGCCACTGTAACGACAATCGATTTGTCGTCGGGTGAAATCTGTGGATCCGCGACATGCACGATTTTCTGCAGATCGGAAATTTGAATGTGCCGGCCTTGCGCTTCCGCGTTAGGAGCGCCAAAACAGAGAACCATTGCGGCGGTGACGACCGCCGTCATCGAAACAATAATCGACTTGCCGATGCGACACATCGATATATTAACTGTTTCAGCGGCTGGGTTGTTGTTTCGCACGAGACGCCTCCTTCAAGTTTGCTATCTGTGATCAAACGCTCACGGCAAGTACGGCATTGCATCCGTGCTTTCAACAAATTTCTTCAAACCTGCTTCCACCGCGGGACGGCCGAAAAGCTCGCAGAAAATTTCGATTTCGCGCCGCAGCTCCTCATAGGGAATCGGCTTGATGAATCGCTTTGCGACAATCGCAGTCTCGCGATCGAATTTCTGAATCTGCGCCGCTGTCGCGCGCGCGGCCCGCAAAACTTCACCTTCGGCAACCACTTGGCTCACCAGTCCGATGGCTTGCGCCTTTGCCGCGTTGAAGCTACGGCCTGTCAGAAGTAGATCGCGAACCACGCCGTTGCCCAGGTCGCGTTTCAGGCGCGGAATGCCGCCAAATCCGGGAATCAGTCCGAGGCGCAATTCGGGGAAGCAGAAACGCGCCATTTTATCAGCGATGATTAAGTCGCAAGCTAGCGCTAGCTCAAACCCGCCACCGAAGGTGACGCCGTGAACGGCGGCGATGGTCGTCATCGGTGCGGCGTCGATCGTATTGAGGACGCGATGGATGCGCTGTAAAAAATCACGTACACCCGCGATTCTCTCGTCTGTTCGCAGTGGCTCCGAACGTCGGTAGAGTTCGCGCAGATCAGCTCCAGCGCTAAATCCAGCGGACAAGCTGCTATGAACAATCAGTGCGGCGGCATCCTTGGGGCCAGATTCAAGTACATCCGCAAACTTCTCGAGCTCCTGGAGCGTCTCCAAACCGATTTCGTTGCACGGCTCGCGATGCAGAGTGAGTTCGACCACCCCGTCCGCGCATTCCCAGGAAAGCGTTTTGCCTGCAAAACCTTTCATGCTACCCGCTTTCGATAGAGTTCCTCGATCTGGTTGCTCATCTTGGCGGCGATGGCGTCGCGCTTGAGTTTGCCCATCGCAGTGAGCAAGCCGCTCTCGATCGTAAATGGCTGGCGCTCCAGATGAAAAGCGCGAATCTGTTTGTAATGCGGCAATCGTGAATTCACTTTATCGACGGCCGTTGAAATTTCACTTTCGGTCAAGTTCGAATTCGCTTCCGTGGTGATAATCGCGGCCAGATAACTGCGCCCGTTTCCGACCACTACAATCTGCGCTGCTTGTGGCAGCAGCGCGGCCAATTCCTCTTCAATCGGTTCAGGGGCGATATTGTGCCCGGAGTTCAGAATAATCAAATTCTTAATTCGCCCGGTGATTTTCCAGTTGCCGCGCGAATTGACTTCGCCTTGATCTCCGGTGTGAAACCAGCCGTCGCGGATGACGGCTGCGGTCTCCTGTGGCCGATTCCAGTAGCCTGGGAAAACGTTTGGCCCGCGCACGAGGATTTCCTGATTTTCACCGACCTTCATTTCAATTCCTGGAATCGCGGCGCCGACGTAACCTGGCTCGACTAGCGCTGGATCGTCAAGCGTGCAAATCGCCGTGGTTTCTGTGAGGCCGTAGGCTTGCAGTACGGGGATGCCCAGCATCATGAAGAATTTCTGTGTCTCAACGGAGAGAGGCGCGGAGCCGCAAATCAGTGCCTTCAACCGCGAGCCAATACTCTTGCGGATCGTCGGGAAAATCAGCACGTTTGCAATGGCGAGGCAAATCCGATCGCTAAAGCTGGCATCATTCGTCCCGCGACACAAATAGGCGTACTTTGCTTTGCTGAATGTCGCCGCGATCCATCCGCCGCGTTCGCGAATCTGACCCTCGATTTTGGTTCGCACTCGTTCCAACAGCGTCGGCACGTTCAAAAAATAATTCGGCGCTGCGATGCGCATTTCGTCGGCGAGTTTAGTTAGGTCCGTTGACAAGGAAATCACGCTACTACGTGAAAGATAGCTCAGAAGCGAAATCCACGAGGCGGCAAAATTGAGCGGTGTCCAGTGGAACACTCGATCCAGCGCGCTTTGTGCCCCCATTAACTTGTCCAGGCTGGCCGTGGTGCAGGAAATCATGTGATCGACGTTGCCAATGTTCAGAACGACGCCCTTCGGCTCGCCAGATGTTCCCGAGGTGTAGATAATCGTTACCGGATCGCGCGGCGAAAACTCCGACGAGACGTGACTAATCGTCCCACCGTGAGCAAAGGCCTCTTCAAACAGGGAAATAGGCGGCATATCTCTATCTGCATTCCGCAGGGCGTCGCACGTTTGCTGACTCTCGCAAAGAATTCTTGACGCACCGCTGTCGCGCACCATCGTCGCCAGTTCCGCCGGCGCCTGCCTGACGTAAAGAGGTACGACGATGACGCCGTTGGTCATCAGCGCCAGATCCGCTGCCACCCAGCGAATACTGTTCGGTGCGAGCAATGCGCACCGGTCGCCTTTTCGCAGTCCTGTCGCCGTCAAAAATCCGCGGACTTTCGCGACGAGCGAAAGTAAGTCATCGCCGCTCGCAGGGACCAGTTGTTGCCCGCGGATTTCCTGAACAACTGTCGCGCCGCCCGACTCATCGAGCCGCTCGAAAATCCTCTCGAGAAAGTTCATGCGCCGTAAGCCTCGAGCAGCTTTCGCAGATTCGGACCCAGCGGTGGCAGGTATTCTTCCCAGCTGAGCGATCCGCTGCGTAGAGGAAATTCCGGATAGCGTTTGGCCACAAATCCCTCGAAGTACATGCCCATGCGCGCCATCAATCTAAGATTCTGCGCCACGGTCCGACCGATACCATCGCGCACGGATTCTTTTTCGCGGCACAGCTGTTTCAAACCAGCGAACAAATTTGCTTCGAGGTCGGCATCGTCGACCGTAAAAAGCAAATGGCTGTGGCCTCGCTGGCGCATCAGGTTGCGGATTCTCTCGTCCATAGTTATGCCGAGGGACGCAACGCCTGCGGGCATGGACGTGACAATCGCATGGTAACGAGAAGATGCCATCAGATGGCACGCGCGCAGAATGCTCACGATTTCGTACATGTCGTACTGGTCTGAACAAAAAATCGGCACGCCGCCGCCCACTTGTTCGGCAAAGCGTTCGCATGCATTGCGGTCGAGCATCTCCATGCCGACGCACACAAGAAATACAGGGTGCTCTTTGCGAAAACGCGCGACGGCTCCGGCGAAGGCGGAAATATATCGCGCGTAGGCTGCATTCACTTCGCGCCCGGACTTGTGAAAATAAATCGAGCGGTAATGGCTTTCTTTGTACGCGCCTGTCAGTGTTCGTGCGGCAGCCTTTACGAGTGAGGCCTTTACCGGCCACCAAAATGGATTGATCGGGCAGGCGACAAGCACTGGCGCGTGGCCATCCCATCCCGCATTGCGCAACACTTTTTCACCGTATTCGGGGCCACGCGGCTCAAATGTCCATGCCGTATCCGTGCCCAGTTCGGTGGAGATGCCGAGCTGGCTTAGCAACTCTTGAGACTCTTCGCTTCGCGTAATCACGACGGAATCCTTGCAATAGCGGCGGCACATTTTTTCGATAATTGGATCCATGTGTCCCGCTTCGGCGCCATAGCCAATCGAAAGCCGGTTCTGCGCCGAGGCCAATCCTAGTGAGCCGATCATCATCGCAGTCAGCGCGTTCGCGAATTTGCTTTTGAACATCGAGCCCTCGCATGC
>DASRQP010000377.1:0-3614 GCA_035696585.1 Candidatus Acidiferrales bacterium
TAATCGGACAGGCGCAGTCATCATGGCTCATCCTTGGAGCGCCATCGCAGCCTCAACTCACAGAATTAAAACCGCTTAACATGATTCAGGCGAACAAAAGGTTAATCGGCACACAAAACACCAGTGGCAAAATGCTAACTCGCAGAAAACAAAACACATAGCAATTTCTAATCGGGACTGAAATGCGCCTTTTCGGCGTTCTTTGCCGTCCCGGGCGGAGTCGAGGGAATCTCGCAATGCGGAACTGGCGCGCCATAGCCTCGGACAAACAGGGCCCTGGCGCGCCGTAGCCTCTGGCGAAGGCGGCTAATCGAGTTTCTATGGGAAATTAGAACTCAATGCAACTAACACAAAACAAACCCGCGATGCCATTTCTAATCGAGTTTTTTCGGCGTTTTTTCTCAACAACTGTCCGTTCCCGGACACCCGCTTCCGCAGAAAGGGCGCTACGTGGTGCCGGGGAGGAGGCGCTTGAGGAGGCTGTGGAGGTGGGTGCGGGCGGCTTGGTCCATGCCGACGAATTCCACGCCCATTCCGCGGCCTGGGTCGGAGTTGCGGACGACGGCGCGAGCGCGCACTTCGCCTTCGGGCGTGTCGATGAGCAGTTGGATAAAAGCGCCGGCGGGGGGCGGTTCGGTGGTTTCAATGTAGAGTCCGCCCATGCCGAGAGTCTTCGCGCGATCCGTGCGGCGGGCACCCGCGCCCTGCCAGGCGACGAGCATCCCTTTCTGCAATTGCTTGCGCGGGTAGCGGCGCGGCGGTGGTTCTTTCTCGGGCACTTCGGGAAGGATACCACCAAGACCGCTGGCTGGTCGCGCATTTGCACTCAACGCGGCAAAGTGGGAAAATGAATGAGTAACGTTGAGCGACATTGATTGACGGGGAGAGGCGCGAATGGCGGTGCAACTGGCGAAGGGCGTGACGCTTGAGACGCCCGAAGAGGCGACAAATTTCCTGAAGAAAGAAGGGATTTTGTTCGCGCAGCTGGACAAGCTGGTGAACTGGGCGCGGCGCAGTTCGATTTGGCCGATGTCGTTCGGGCTGGCGTGTTGCGCGATTGAGATGATGGCTTTCGCGGCGTCGCGATTCGACGTCGCGCGATTCGGCGCGGAAGTTTTTCGGGGCTCGCCGAGGCAATCGGATTTGATGATCATCGCGGGGCGCGTTTCGCAGAAAATGGCGCCGGTGATCAAGCAGCTCTACGATCAAATGCCCGAGCCGAAGTGGGTGATTTCGATGGGCGTCTGCGCGACTTCCGGCGGCGTGTTCAATAATTACGCGATTGTGCAGGGCGTGAATCAGGTGATTCCCGTGGACGTTTACGTTCCCGGCTGCCCGCCGCGTCCGGAGATGCTGCTGTACGCGCTGATGCAGTTGCAGCGCAAAATCGACAAAGAGAGCGGCAGCTTCCTCGAAGCCATCAATATCGGCAAGAACAGAAATCCCGGCGACGCGCCGGGGATCAATAATTAGATCGAAGTAAGTGTAGAGACCGTAGTTATCCGCAGGAATCCGCTTTCTTTTGAGCCGCTGGTAATTCGAAGACTTCCGCTTCGCCGTTTTTCCAGGTGAGTTTGGCGCCGGGCGCGGAGTGTTCGTGGCGAACGTAGCCCATGCCAATGATGGCGCCGGTTGCGGGGGATTTTGCGGCGCTGGTGACGAAGCCGACTTCAGTTTTACCTTCTGCGCCACCCTCCATGTTCGAAGCGAAAAGAGGCTCGCCGGGATTTGGAACCGCATCGCCGGCGAAGCGCAACAGTACGCGCTGGCGTTGAATGTGGCCGCGGGAACGCACGCGCTCGACGATTTCCTGTCCCGTGTAACAGCCTTTCGAAAAATTAATGTGCGTCTTTTCGAGCGCGGCCTGATGCGGGATTTGATTCTCGTCGAAATCGACGCCGTACCAGGGAATCCCTGCTTCGAGGCGCAAAATATTCAACGCGGCGTATCCGACCGGTCCGCCGCCGTGACGCTGTGCGGCTTC
The DNA here is from genome assembly GCA_035696585.1 of Candidatus Acidiferrales bacterium. Classification (GTDB taxonomy): domain Bacteria; phylum Acidobacteriota; class Terriglobia; order Acidiferrales; family UBA7541; genus DAHUXN01. The sequence continues at coordinate 1,985 of DASRQP010000377.1, forward strand.
GAGAAGCAAATTCCAGAGAGCATGCAAATGTTCGCGATCAACGATGAAGTCGGCTCCGGGCATTTCTCCGCGCGAATATTTGACGACGCGGCAGGGAATGTTCACGCCATTCTTTTTTGCGATGGCTTGCGCGTGATCGAGTTCGCTAAGGGAATCGATCTCGAGGCCGCAGAGTTCGCGGACAATGGCGGGCGTTTGTGGGCCTTCGAGGGCAAGCGTTGCGGCGCGATCGGTGAGGTCTTCGAGAGTGACGTCGTCCATGATGATGAATTTGTCGAAGGTCTCGATGAGGCGCTGGCGAATCATCGCGTAGGAAACAACGAGCAGGCGGTCGTCCAGGGCGAGCGTTTCGACTTCCGCCATGATGCGTCCTTGTGCGCTGAGCAAAAGTGAAATGTTGCCTTGACCTGGCGCGAGGTCGCGAATGTTGTTGGTGAGCATCGCGTTCAAGTAGCGCGCGCGATCTTTTCCCGTGAATGAAATGACGGCGCGATAATTCTTGTCGATCAGGCCAACGGATTCACGGGCGAACTTGTATTCGCGCGCAACGTCGCCATAATCGCGGGGCAACGCGACGCCGAAATATTCGCCGGGCTTTGTCACGAATTGGGCGCCGAGTTTTTCGTGCTCCGATTTGAGAGGCGTGTCGATGGGCATGGTGAACGCGGCATGCGCGCCGCTGGTTCAATCTTAGCAGATGGCTCATAGCAGCGCCGTCGTCAGTTTGCATAGCAGGATTCCTGCTTGCCTCACAGACCGAAAGCACAAGCAGATTCCTCGTCGCATGGCTCCTCGGAATGACAGAGAGTGGAGAACGTCATTAGGGTGGCAGAGTAAGGAGCGTGCTCGCGCGTGGCGAGCGCGGAATTATTGCTATACTGACGGGAATGGCGAGCCGTTTGATTCACGAAATTATTCCTGTGGGAATGCTGCAGTGCAACTGCTCCATCGTGGGGGATCCGGAGACGCACGAGGCGCTCGTGATCGATCCGGGCGACGAGGTCGAACGAATTCTGGCGCTGATTGCCAAACATAAATTAAAAGTGATGGCGATTGTCAGCACGCATGCGCACATCGATCACGTTGGCGGACTGAAAAAGCTGCACGACGTGACGCACGCGCCGGTGCTGATGAATGAAGGCGATCTGGAACTTTATCGCGCGATGGATATTCAATCGCAATTTCTCGGTGTCGCGCCGCCGCCGCTGGCGAAGATTGATGATTTACTCGCGGAAGGCGACGTGGTGCGTTGGGGCGGATACGAGGCGCGCGTCTTGCACACGCCGGGTCACACACCGGGCAGCGTCAGCTTGTATTTGCCATTTGCGGCGCGAAAAGAAGAAGAGAATCGCGAGGTGATCGCGCAATCCGGGGAAAAACCGCGAGGCGGAACCGATGATTCCGCGCCGTGGCTTTTCGCCGGGGATACGCTTTTCGCGGGCTCGATTGGGCGCACGGATCTTTGGGGAGGGTCGTATCCGGAGATTATCCGATCGATCCGCACGAAACTGCTTGCGCTGCCGGCCGAGACAATTGTTTTTCCCGGACACGGGCCTACGACAACGCTTGCCGACGAGCGCGAGTCGAATCCGTTTCTTCAGCCTAGATAGTTCGTTTGAGGATCGGAGAT